>JARKSS010000276.1 GCA_029974175.1 Vicinamibacterales bacterium | reverse complement strand
GAGGACAACCCGCGCGCGCACCGCTTCTACGTCCGCAACGGCTTCGCCCTCGACGGCGCGACCCACACCGAACCGTTCCTCGGCGAGACGCTGACCGAGGTCCGCTTCGTCCGCTGCCCCCACCCCGGTGGTCTAGACGGTCTCAGCGTCCGCTGCCCGTCCCGAATATTCTCGCGACGGGCGCCAGGACGAGAGGTCGGGCCGCGACGCCGGCGCCGGCGATCACGGCGAGCGAGAGCACGAACATCCAGAATCCGGTCCAGTTGTCGGCGTAGGCGTTCGGATCGACCGAACCCTGCGCGGCATACATGTGGTTGAGGTTGCGCAACGCGCCCGTCGCGAGGACGAGCACGACGTGGATCACGATGAACACCACGAAATAGAGCATCACCGGAAAGTGGATCCGCCGCGCCCACTCGATCGGATACGCGGCAGTGAGCTTGGCATTCTTCTTCGGCCACATCCCGCTCATCCGATATCCGGACACGGCGGCGAGCGGCGCCGCGATGAAGACGGTCGAGAAGTACGCGAGCTGCTGCAGCGCGTTGTAGTTCACCCAGCCGTTCTCGGTCGGCCAATCCAGTGAGACATACTGCAGCGCCGCGCTGAGCGCGTTCGGGAACACCTCCCAGCTGGTCGGCACGATCCGCATCCACTGCCCCGTGACGAACAGCAGCACGACGAACACGAGCCCGTTGACGAGCCAGAAGACATCGAGGCTCTGGTGGAACCAGATCGTCAGGCTCGTCTTGCCCTTCGGGTTCCGCCGCGGCGCCCAGAACGCGGTGGGGCGCTTCTCGGTGCGGATCTGCAGCCCGGACCGGATGATCAGCACCATCAGGAATGCGTTGAAGAAGTGCTGCCAGCCGAGCCACGCGGGGATGCCGACGGGTGCCGCCGCGGGTAGGTGATACTCGCCCGGGTAGGTCGCGAGGTAATCCCGCATGACATCGAGGCTGAGCAGGAACCGCACGAACAGCACCGCCATCGCCGCCGCGAACAGCAGCCCGATCCCGGCCACGACCACGGCCCCGGCCCACTGGACTTTCGTGAAGGGCCCGATCCGCTGGGGCTCCGGCTTCGCCGCTGGACGATGGAAGGCCACGCGGCCGGGCCAGACCGTGCGGGGTACCGTCAGCGGCTCGCGAGGGACGGCGACCACGGGGCGGGCAGCGGTGACGGGAACACGAGCGGGTTGCGGCACAGCCGCGGTCGTGGGTTCGCCGGGAGCGGTGCGCTCACCCGACGCAAGTGGTCGCTCCTCGACAGCCGAAGCGGCCACGCGCGTCGGGTCGAACTGGCCTGGGGTGGATTCGACCGTCGCGCGAGCGGTGCCCGCCGGCGGCCACGCGTCGCCGCCAGCAACGCGCGGCAGCCCGCGGCGGAGGGCTGCGCCCGCGGCCACGCCCGGCGCGTCGGGTCCGGGGGTCGCAACGAGTGGTTGTGTCTGTTAGTTCGTCGGGGGTCATGCTGCGGTCTGTTCGTGTCTACTGACGCGGTCGAGTAGATCGTGGAGGGCGG
>JARKSS010000273.1 GCA_029974175.1 Vicinamibacterales bacterium | reverse complement strand
CTGCCTTTGCCATCGGGTCGCAGCACCTGCGCCCGGCCGCCGGCAACGTGCTCGACCAGGCCGGGTCGCTGCGCCTGCTCGTGCTGGTCCACAACGCGCCGCTCGACCCGGCCACCGGCCGCGCGTCGATCAAGGCGTCCTTCAGCGTCCTTCGCGACGGGGTGGTGGTCGCGAAGGGCAGCGAGCAGGCGTTCGAGACCCCCGGCGCGGCGCCATCGGTCGGTCCCATCCCGCTGGCGCCGTTCTCGCCCGGGCGCTACGTGGCCCGCGTCGAGATTACCGACGAGGTTGGACACACTGCGGTCGTGCGCGAGACGCCCTTCGAGGTGACGCCTGCCGCCGGCCGCTGATGGAGGCGGGATGAGACGCTGCTCGAGCCTGCTGGTGCTGGGCGCTTGCGCATGCTGGCTGATGGCGGCCGGTGCCAACGACCGGCCGCGGATGCTGCTGGCTGCTTCCGATCCCTTCACGAGCCTGGCGGCACTCGAGGCGAAGTACGCCGCAGGCGAGCGCCCGTCCGACGATCTGCCAGGCTGGGCGTTGACCTGGTTGCTGACACGAGACGAAGCGTTCGCGCGACGCGCGGTGGACGAGATGCGGCGCGTCAGGCTGCCCGTGCCGCGCAACTCCCGGCCGTACCTCCAGTACGTGGCGCGGGCCCTCGCCTTCGACTGGCTGTATGGCTCGCCGCTGTTCGAGGCGGGGCTGAAGGACCAGGTTGCGCAGGAGCTCGTCACGGGCGCCGAGCAGATACTCGCGCTGCAGTCGCTCGCGGATCCCGCCAGCGCGTCGTTCCACAACCACTCGATCAGGGAGCTGACCCTCGCCGCCTTCGCGCTGGCGGCCGCCGAGCGCCACCCGCCAACCGCCGCACGGGCGTCCCGGCTTCTGGCGCACGCGGGACGGGCGCTCGACAACATGCTCGAGACCTCGGAGCTGGTCGCGCCCTCCGGCGGCTACCACGAGTCGATGGACTACATGCGAATCACCTTCGCGCCGCTGGCCATGCTCGCGGAGTTGAGGCGCACGACCACCGGCGAGGACCCGGCGCGCCGCTGGGGCGTCTTTGCGAACATGGGGCCCGGCTACCTCTACAAGGTGCTGCCCGACGGCTCGACGGCGCGCGACGACGACAACGAGTTCCCGCACCTCGACGCGGTGGACGCCGTGGTGCTCGGGTACGCCGTGCACCGCTTCAAGGACCCGTACGCGGCGTGGTTCCTGCACCAGAGCGGGTGGCTGCCGAAGCAGTGGCGGATCCCGGTGCTCGAATTCCTCTGGAGCGACCGCTCGGTGGCGCCGCGGGATCCGCGCCTGGCACGTCCCGAAGAGCTGCCGCGCCAGCGCCTGTTCCCGGGCATCAACCATCTCGTCATGCGCAGCGGGTGGGAGCCGGGCGACACCTGGATCGAGTTCTCGTGCGGGCCCTACTTCGCCAAGCACGACCACCTCGACACCAACCACTTCGCGATCTTCCGCAAGGGCCACCTCGCCCTCGACAGCGGCGCCGACTACACGGACACCGAGAGCCCGCACTACCTGAACTACTACCGGCGCACTGTCGCCCACAACACGATCCTCGTCTACCAGCCGGGCGAGACGTTCTTCTGGGGCGAGAACCTCTGGCCTGCTGCCAACGACGGCGGCCAGCGCATGGACTCGTCGCGCTTCTGGAACTCGGTGCGCAGCCTCGAGGACTGGGAACGGACGCGCGACCTGTGGGACCGGGGCCGCATCGACGCCTACGAGTCGCGGCCCGGCGCCTACACCTACGTCCGCGGCGACGGTACCGCGGCTTACCAGCCCTCCAAGCTGCGGCGGTTCGTCCGCGACCTGCTCTGGCTCGAGGCCGCCGACGTGCTGTTCGTCTCGGACGACGTGCGGTCGGTCGAGCCTTCGTACCGGAAAGCGTGGCTGCTGCACGGCGTGAACGCTCCGGCCGTCGAGGGAGCCGACGGCCCGCCGCGCGACGTGGGCCACGGCGGGACGTCCTGGCCGAACGCGAGCCTGGCGACCTTCGAGGAAGGCGGCGGCCGCCTGCGGGTGCACGTTGTCCTTCCGCAGTCGCGCGAGGTGATCGTTCGCGGCGGCCCGGGCTGGGAGTTCTGGACGCCGGGCGACGAGAAGGGCGGCGAGTGGGGCACCGGCGCGAACTGGCCGCTGGATCCACCGGAGGGCGGCCCGCTCCCCGCCGACCCCGTGCTGCGTCGGATGTGGAAGACATTCTGGGGGCCCGACTTCGAGCGGCTGTCCCCCTCGAACCGCCGCTCGGTGGTGCCTGGAGCCTGGCGGCTCGAGGTCACCCCCGCGGTTCCCGCACGCGACGATCGGTTCCTGCACGTGCTCGAGATCGGCGACCGCGGCGCGCCGCCGCGCCGCATCGACGCCGTCCGCGGGCACAACCTCGCCGGCGCGGTGATCGAGGGCCACGGCGGTGCGTTGTTCGCCACGTCGCCGGGATTCCCGGCGGCCGCCGAGGTCACCCTGCCCGATCTCCGTGCGCCCGCGATCGTGCTCGCCGGCCTCGAGCCGCACCGTTCCTACGAGGTGCAGCTGACGTCGAACTTCGCGCCGGGATCTCCTGCCGGCCGCCTTCTCGCGCGGGCGAGCGCCGCGGGGACCGCGCGAGTGGATCTCGGAGAACAGCGGGGGGTCCGCCTGCGGCTTCGTCCCATGTAGCCCGTCACCGGAGCAGCATTCATGTTCTCAACGACCGGTTCCCGTCTCGTGGTTCTCTGCCTGTCGGCCGCCGCCGCGGGTGCCTGCGCGAACGCGCAGCCGCAGCAGTCTCCCCCCCCGATGCCGGCGATCACCGAGCCGGTCATGTTCGACACGCCGGAAGCCGATCGGATCCTGGCCGCGCTGCAGGTGTTCCCCCCGGACAACCCGTGGAACCAGGACATCTCGGCGCTGCCCGTCCACCCCGACTCGCAGAAGATGATCGCCATCATCGGCCCTGACAAGCCGCTGCAATACAACCTCGACATGGGGTTCATCATCGTGCCCCCGAACCAGCCGCGGGTGCCGGTGAAGCTGCTCGACTACCCCGAGGAGTCGGACCCGGGACCCTACCCGGTGCCCGACAACGCGCCCATCGAGAACTGGCCGATGCAGCGCAACGAGGATGTTGACGCCCTGCCGAAGCCCGGTCAGACGCTCGAACAGCTGCAGCGCGAAGGAACCGGCGACCGCCACGTCATCGTCGTGGACCCGGTGAACGGCAAGCTCTACGAATTCTGGCAGGCGCGGAAGACCGACGCCGGCTGGGAGGCATCGAACGCCGCGGCCTTCGACCTGAAGACCGGCGCGCTGCGCCCCGAGCGCTGGACCTCGGCCGACGCCGCCGGCCTGCCGATCTTCCCGGCCGTCGTCCGCTACGACGAGTGCGAGCGTGGGATGGTCGAGCACGCCATGCGCTTCACCGTCCGCCGGACGCGACGGGCCTACGTGCTGCCGGCGACGCACTGGGCCAGCCGCGAGACCGATCCCGCGCTGCCGCGGATGGGGGAGCGGTTCCGCCTGCGAAAGGACTTCGATATCACCCCCTTCCCGCCGCACGTGCAGGCCATCCTCAAGGGACTCAAGAAGTACGGCATGTTCGTGGCCGACAACGGCAGCGACTGGCACATGTCGATCGCGCCTGACCGGCGCCTGAAGGGGCTCGAAACGCTCTTGCAGGTCAAGGGGTCCGACTTCGAGGTGGTGGACACCAGGGCCCGCTCGGTCGAGGGCCGGTGAGGTGGCCATGCGCTTCTGCCTGATCGGCTGCGGCGAGCACGCCGTCAGCTCGCACGGTCCGTCGCTCGCGCTCTACGCCGCCTCGCACCCGGGCCTGGAGCTGGCCGGGTGCTGCGACACCGACGCCGCGAAAGCGGAGGCGTTCCGCGAGCGCTTCCACTTCGCCCGCGCGTACGGCGATCCCGACACGATGCTCGACGTCGAGCGGCCCGACGCCGTCGCCGTGGTCGTGCCGGTCCGGTTCGCCTGCCCGGTCGGCACGCGAGTTCTTTCGCGAGGCATCCCGCTGCTGCTTGAGAAGCCCCCGGGCGAGACGGTGGGCGACGTCGATCGCCTGGCCGCGGCCGCGCGTGAAGGCGGCCGCGACGGGCGCGCCGTCCCGCACCAGGTGGCGTTCAACCGCCGCTACGCTCCGCTGGTCGCCCGGCTGCGCGAGCGCGTCGAGCAGCTGCCGGGCTCCTCTCCGCTCCAGCACATCCGGTACGAGATGGTCCGGGTGAACCGGCGCGACCCCGACTTCTCGACCACCGCCATCCATGCGATCGACGCCGTGCGGTTCATCGCCGGGAGCGACTACGCCGAGATCCGCTTTCGCTACCAGCCGCTGCCCGGGCTGGGGCCCGGCGTCGCCAACATCTTCATGGACGCGGTACTCCAGTCGGGCGTCACCGCGCACGTGGCCTGCTGCCCGGTCGCAGGAGCCGTCATCGAGAGGGCCGAGCTGCACGCGCGCGATCACACGCTGCTCGTGGAGATCCCGATGTGGGGCGGGTACGACACCCCCGGCCGCCTCGTGCACCTCGAGCGCGCCACCGTCCTCGAGGACGTCCGCGGTCCGGTCGGCGGCGATCCGGTGGTGCTCGGCGGCTTCTACGGCGAGTACGAGGCATTCTTTGAAAGCCTCGCGGCCGGGCATCCCCCGCGGCCGTCGCTCGACGAGGTTCGGCAGTCGGTCGAGGTGGCCGAGGCGGTACGCGCGCGAAGGGAGGAATGGCGCTCATGACACCGGCGAGGGCGGGACGAACCCTCCTTGTGATCCTGTCGGTTGCCTGCCTGGCGCCGGTCGCGGCGCAGAGAACCAACGTCGCCGCTATGGAGCCGGGCTTCAGCCCTGCCCGCACGGCGCGAACCGACCGGTGGCGCGTCGTCGGGCCGGGCGGCGGCGGTACGACGCTCCGCCCCGTGATCAGTCCCCACGACTCGAACGTGGCGGTGCAGACCTGCGACATGACCGGGTCGTACCTCACGACCGACGGCGGCGTGTCGTGGCGCATGTTCAACCTCGGCACCGGGGCGACCGCCTTCGCGTTCGACCCGAACGATCCTGCTGTCATCTACGCGGCCGCCTCGGCGATCTTCCGCAGCGACGATCGGGGGCAGACCTGGGCGATGGTGTTCCCCGATCCCGGGCGGAACACGGTTGCCAACGGGTGGGGCGATCACGCCGAGACTGTCTACACGACCGACGACCCCCTCTATCCCAGCGGACAGGACGTCGTCATCCACGCCCTCGGCGTGGACGAATCGGACTCGAACCGCTTGTTCGCCGCGATCCAGGCGCGGAAACCCGGGCCGCCTGGAAGCTCGGAGCCCGAGACGACCATGGTGCTGGCATCGGCGAATCGCGGCCGCACGTGGACGGCGATCGGCGACCTCCCGGCGCAGCGGGTGTTCGCAATCTGGGCCGGCGGTCCGGGCTGGGCCGTGCACCTGCTCGGCGAGGAAGGTGTCTTCGCCAAGGCGGGCAACACGTGGCGGCGTGGGCCGGCCCCGGCAGGAGTCCGCGTCGACTCCGGCAGCGTCGGCCGCGATGCCGCGACGGGCGCCACCCTTGGCTACGCGACCGCGCCGCTCGAGGCGGGCGGGGCGGGCGTCGGTGGCGGCCTCTATGTCTCGCGCGATTCAGGAGCTCACTGGGCGGAGGCCAACGGCGGGCTGAGCGAGCTGTTCGGCGACGAGGTCGGACGCGGCGAGACCTGGGGGCCGGCACACGCCTCACGGCCGCGCCTCGGCCCAGTCAGTGCCTCTGCCCGGCACGGCCTGACCGCCTACGTCGGCCTTCGGGGGATGCGCGCGAAGGACGGCGACCGCAAGAAGTTCAACGGCGTCGCCCGGACGACCGACGGCGGGCGCACGTGGACGGTCGTGCACCGCGAATCCGACCGGCCGG
The DNA here is from genome assembly GCA_029974175.1 of Vicinamibacterales bacterium. Taxonomy (GTDB): domain Bacteria; phylum Acidobacteriota; class Vicinamibacteria; order Vicinamibacterales; family Fen-181; genus JARKSS01. The sequence continues at coordinate 4,520 of JARKSS010000273.1, read as the reverse complement.
CCGCCAACTTCGAGGCGTCGTGGATCGAGGCGCGTGCGGTCGAGGACGGCCGCTCGGTATGGCTCGACGCTCCGTACGACATTGGCGCCGCCCCCTCCGATCCCCTCGTCTGCCATGTCACCGACCTGTTCCGCACCTACCGCACCACCGACGGCGGCCACACCTGGGCCCAGGTGAATTCGGTGCGCGCCAAGGGCGATGCCTGGGTCAGCCGCGGCCTCGACGTCACGACGCACTACGGGATGGCGTGGGACCCCTTCAACCCGAACCACGTGCTGGTGGCGACCACCGACATCGGGCTCTTCGGCAGCGAGGACGGGGGCGCGAGCTGGGTCGGCTCCAGCTCTGGCATCCCGCGGCCCTGGCGCAACACGGCGTACTGGGTGGTCTTCGACCCGGAGGTGAAGGGGCTCGTGTGGGGCGCGTTCAGCGGCACCCACGACCTGCCGCGGCCCAAGATGTGGCGGCGCACCGATCCGGCAAGCTTCAGGGGCGGCGTTGCCGTCTCCACCGACGGGGGACGCAACTGGACGCCGTCGAACGGCGGCATGGCGGAATCGGCCGTCACCCACCTCGTTCTCGATCCCCGCAGCCCGAAGGGACGGCGCACGCTCTACGCCGCCGCGTTCGGCCGTGGCGTCTACAAGTCGGTCGACAACGGGCGGACGTGGACGCTGAAGAACGCCGGCCTCCAGCCCGACCCGCGCGGACAGCCGTTCGCGTGGCGGCTCGCGCTGGACCCGGCCGGCCTGCTCTACCTCGTCGTCGCCAGGCGGAGCGAGCGCGGTCGCATCGGCGATGCGGACGACGGCGCGCTCTACGTATCGGGCGACGGCGCGGACCACTGGACGAAGCTCCCGCTTCCGCCGGGCGTCAACGGGCCGAACGGTCTAACCATCGATCCCCGCGATCCACGGCGCCTGTACCTTTCGGCGTGGGCCGTCGCCACCCCGGGCGGCGACACCGGCGGGGGGATCTTCATCAGCGGCGACGGCGGCCGAACCTGGCGGCGCGCGCGCGGGGCGACCGAGCACGTGTACGACGTCACGATCGATCCGCGCCACCCCGACGTGATGTACGCGTGCGGCTTCGACCAGGCCGTCCTCCGATCGGTGGATCGCGGCGAGTCCTGGCACCGGGTTTCCGGCTTCAACTTCAAGTGGGGCCACCGCGTCGTCATCGACCCGGTCGATCCGTCCTCGATCTACGTGACCACCTTCGGAGGCGGCGTGTGGCACGGCCCCGCGGCCGGCGACGCCACCTCCACCGAGGACGTGACGACAAGCCGCGACGCGCGGCTGGCGCGCCTGGTCGAGGCTAACATTGCCGGCGTGCACGCCTTCCAGGTGTTGCTGGCGAGGCGAAGCGGCAAGGGCGACCAGGCGTGCTACGCGGGAGAGGGGCTCACCGACGCGCAGCTCCCGGCGCTGGTCGAACACCAGGCGGCGCTCCTGGCCTCCGACCCCGACCAGGTGGCCGCGTGGGCCTCGGGACGGGCCAGTCGGTTTGATCCGTCCAAGGACCTCGCGCCGCTCGAGTCGAGCGGACTGAAGCTGAGCGACCGGCTGCCCGTCAACGTCTTCGCCGCCGACCTGTCGCGGCAGAGAGCCGCACCACCCCGGTCGGTGCGGGCCATCGCCAACCTCTACCAGACGGTGCTCGAGGTCGAGCGCGACGGCGACCTGCTGCAGGAGCTGTATCGCTTCTACATCGCGCTCGGTCTGCCGGTGTACTTGGGGCAGCTTGGGCTTCCGGGATCGGACGCGGAGCTGCTCGAAGCGGGACGCCGCCTCGAAGGGCGCGCGTGCGCCTCGCCCTTCGGCCTCACGGCCGCGGAGTGGCAGCTGGCCGGCCGCAAGATCTGGAACTGGGGCGAGAAGAACCTCCGGGTTCGAGATGCGCACGTGCTGGCGGGGGAGCTGCGCGGCGAGGCCGACGTGGCGAGGCTGATCCCCGGGATGCGCGCGATGCCGGCGCAGCGTGTTGCGGTGATCGGCCACTCGTTCACGATGGACCTGCACTGGTCGTCGCCCTCGGCGTTCGCGCCGATCGTGGAGGCGATGTTCCAGCGCGAGAACCCGGCGGTCGCCTTCCGCTTCTTCCAGGGCGGGGGGCTCACCTCCTCGCGCGCCTTGAAGCGCTTCCACCAGGACGTCCTCGCCTGGAAGCCCGACACGGTACTGCTGGTCGTGGCGAACCGCACCGAGGAGGATTTCGAGGCCCTGAAGACCATGATCGACGGCCTGAAGGGCGCCGGCGCGCGCATCTTCGTCTTCGACGACGTGCTCGATCCGCTCGATCGGCCGCCCGAGGTGATGGCGCGGCAGGCGGCGGTCGCGCGGTCGAGCGGGGCGGTCGTGGCCGAGGTGAGGCGACTGCTCGAAGCGAGCCCCGACCGCGGGCGGTTCCTCTGCCTGGACGGCATTCACATGACCGAGCCGTACCACCGGCTGATGGCGAAGCAATGGCTCGCGCTCCTCGTGGGCGCGAACGCCGGGGCGGGCCGGGCCTCGGAGGCGCCGCCGGTCGAGGCGTTCACCGTGCTGGACCCGCAGCCACCCGCCGGTCCCCGGATTACCCCGTACCTCCGCTACCAGCTGGATCGGGCCTGGGCGCAGGACGCGGAGCGGCTGGCCGCCTGGGCGGCGGTGCGGAGCGAGGTCGACCTCCAGGCGCTGAAGCGCCGCACGCGCGAGCGGCTGCTCGCGGCGATCGGCGGGCTGCCGGCCGAACGGACTCCGCTGAACGCGAGAATCGTCGGCACGGTTCGCGCCGGGGGGTACCGGATCGAGAAGGTGATCTTCGAGAGCGTCCCCGGCCTGCATGTCCCCGCGCTCTTGTACGTTCCGGACGGCCCGGCACGCCCCCGCCCGGCGGTGCTGCTCGCGTGCGGGCACAGCCCCCTGGGGAAGGCGTTCCGTAACTACCAGGAGATCGCGGCGCGCCTGGTTCGGCGCGGGTACGTCGTGCTGTGCTGGGACCCGGTCGGGCAGGGTGAGCGGAGCCAGTTCTGGGACCACTTGCGGGGGCGCAGCCGCTACAACCTGGTCTGCGGCGAGCATGCCGTGCTCGGCAACCTCGCCTGCCTCGCGGGAGCGAACCTGGCGCGGTGGGAGGCCTGGGACGGCATTCGCGCCCTCGACTACCTGCTGACGCGGCCCGAAGTGGACCCGCGGCGGGTGGCGATCACCGGCACCAGCGGCGGCGGCCTCCAGGCAACCATCATCGGCGCGCTCGACGAGCGCATCGCCGTCGTCGCGCCGTCGTGCTACATCACGTCGCTGCCGATGCGGATGGCGAACCGCATCTTCGAGGACCCCGACAGCGACCCCGAGCAGGATCCCTATGGCAGCGTGTCGGGCGGCATCGATCACCCGGGCCTGCTGCTGCTCGTTCACCCGCGCCCGCTGATCGTCGCCTCCGCGGTGAAGGACTTCGTGCCGATCGAGGGGGCGCGCCGTACGTTCCGCGAGATCGAGTCGATCTACCGGCGCTTCGGCGGGGCCGACCGCGTCGCGATGGTCGAGGGCTATCACGAACACCGCTTCTCGGACGAGAACCAGGACGCCGTGTTCGCCTTCCTCGACCGGTTCAACGGCCTGCCCGTGCGCCACGGGTTCGAGCCCTTCACGCCGCTGCCGGTTGAGGCGCTCCGGTGCACCGCCACGGGGCAGGTGCGCGTCGATCTCGAGGACGACCGGCCCCTCGTCGAGATCGTCAGGGAGTACTCCCGCGCCATTCGCGCGAGGGGCGCCGGCGCCGGGACGCTGGGCGCACTCTACCGTTCCAGCCAGTACCCGGGGATCGACGCCTGGCCCGTGGTGCCGTGGGACCGCGGCACCCCTCGCGCGGCGATTGCCTGGGAGGCGAGGGGCACGACGGCGGTGGGCGGCGTCTCGATCGACCGGTACCTGCTTCGTCACAGCGGAGGGCTCGAGATGCCCCTGCTGCACGTGCACCCCACCGGCGTGACAGGCGCGGAGCAGGGCTTCAGCCCTGCTGCCGCTCGCCCCGTCCTGCTCGACCTTTCCCTTGACGGCAAGGCCACTGCGGCCGACTGGGCCGCGGTGCGCGCCCGCCTCGACGCCGGCTTCGACGTGGTCTCTTTCGACCTCCGCGGCACGGGCGAGACACGGATGCGGTACCGCGCGGCAAGCGTGGACGACCCGACGCTCGCGCCCGCTGACGAGGAGGCCGCCTACGCGGACCCGCTCTCGGGCGTTCTCGCCAATCACGTCTACAACTCGCTGCTCACGGGGCGCCCGTACTTCCTGGAGATGCTCGAGGACGTCGAGATCGCCGCGCGCTTCTCCCGGGTGAAGCTCGGGGCCGCCCGGATTGCCGTGGCGGGGCGCGGCGACGCGAGCCTTCTCGCGCAGTCTGCAGGCGAGGTGCTGCCGGGCGTCGAATGGATTCCCGGCGACCCGGCCGGGCAGGTGTTCTCCTGGTCCGAGGCGATCGAGTCGCTCGCCGAAATCTGGCCGATCCAGTACCTGCTCCCGGGCGGCGCCCTGCGTCGC
>JARKSS010000251.1 GCA_029974175.1 Vicinamibacterales bacterium | reverse complement strand
GGCCTCGACCCACGATTCGAGAGATCCCGCCGCGGGCGTCCAGCTGGTGATCTCGCGTGTCATTGCGGCCACCCGTGCGAGCGCCGCCTCGGCGCCTCCCTCCGCCGCCGCAAGCCATTCGACCACGATCCGCTCCCACCGTCGGTAGGCCGCCACCCCGGCCAGCACTCCTGGCCGGAGCAGCGGCGGCCAGGCGCCCCGCGCATCGAGCCCCTCGGGCTCGATGTCTTCGAGCAGGTGTGGCACCTCGACGATTCGCGGTGCACCGCCCGGCACGTCACGCCCATCGGCATCGAACAGCATGGCCGCGACTGTCGGGCAGAAGTGCGAGAGGGAGACCGCGATACGGTCGTCCTCGATCAGGAGCCGGCGGGGAAAGTGGGCACACGAGATTGGCAGGGCGCCGAGCCCGAGGCGCGCGTGGATGGCGCACCGACTCGCGTCGCGATCGTAGAAGGCGCACGTTCCCGACGAGTCCTTCGGGAGGAACGCCTCTGCGGGATCGAGCCGCTCGCCGAACCCTGCGTGGATGAGGGCCGCCCGTTTCTTGTCCACGGGGATTGGCCACCCCGCCGTGCAGCACGCCCCCGAGTGGCGGCACCGGTAGCCCGCCTGGAACGAAAGGGCGCAGGGGAGGGGGAAGGTCATGGAATGCAGGATGCTACACCGCAGACGGCTGACACCCGGATCCTGGCAGGACCGGCATCCCAACCGGACGGGCACGGGCAAAAACACGCGAGACGACGTAAGCGTGGCCCGTGTGGCGTCGTAAATGATACTGTCCCCGGGTCCCGGAGTGGTCTGCCTTGTCCCTGTTGAGCTCGCCCATGCCACCACAGTTGCGTCACGCCGCGTTGCTCCTGGTCCTGCCCCTGCTGCAGTCGTGCTCGACCCCGGGCGCCGCCGGGGATGCCGCCCGGGGGCCGGGCGGCGCGGAGCGCGGGGACGGCGACGCCGTTCCCGTCCTCACCGCGCAGGTCGAGCAGAAGTCGATGCCGGTGACCCTGCCGGCCGTTGGAACGGTCGAGGCGATCTCGAGCGTGGAGGTTCGCGCGCAGGTCACCGGCCAGCTGAGCGCGATCCACTTCGCCGAGGGGCAGGACGTCCGCAAGGGCCAGCCGCTCTTCAGCCTCGATCCCCGGCCGTTCCAGGCTGCGCTGAAGCAGGCCGAGGCCGTTCTCGCCCGCGATACGGCCACCCTGCGAAACACCGAGGCGCAGGAGGAGCGGATTGCCAGCCTGTTCCAGCGCGGCCTGATCCCCCGCGACCAGTTCGAGAGCCAGCAGGCCAGCAAGGCCGCGCAGGAAGCGGTCGTGGCTGCGGACAAGGCGGCCGTCGAGAACGCCCGGCTGAACCTTCAGTACACCGAGATCGCGGCGCCCATCTCGGGGCGCACCGGCGCACTCGGCGTGCACGTCGGCGACCTGGTTCGCGCCAACGACGCGAACCCGCTCGTCGTGATCAACCAGGTGACTCCCGCCTATGTCAGCTTCTCGGTGCCAGGCCGGCACCTGGCCGACATCCGGCGGTTCCAGGCAAGCAAGCCGCTCGAGGTGACGGCCAGCCCGGACGGCGATGGGTCTGGGCCTGCCGAACGCGGGGTCGTCAGCTTCATCGACAACGCCGTCGATCCGGCGACCGGGACGATCCGGCTCAAGGCCACCTTCCAGAACGCGGGCCGTCAGCTGTGGCCCGGCGCCTTCGTCCGGGTGACGCTCGACCTCACCACCGACCCTGCCGCGATCGTCGTGCCGGCCCCGGCGGTGCAGGTCTCCCAGGCGGGCCAGTACGTCTTCGTGGTCAAGCCCGACCAGACGGTGGAGATGCGCCAGGTCGAGCTGGCGCGCCAGCAGGGCGACGAGGCGGTCATCGCGTCGGGCCTTGCGGCGGGCGAGGTGGTGGTGACCGACGGGCACCTTCGGCTGACGCCCGGCGCGAAGGTCGAAGACCGGCGCCGCGGCGAGCGGTAAGGACGGGGACGCCATGAACATCTCCGAGCCATTCATCCGCCGGCCCGTTGCCACCACCCTGCTGGTGCTCTCGATCCTGATCTTCGGGGCGATGGGCTACGGCCTGCTGCCGGTCAACGACCTGCCGACCGTGGACTTCCCGACGCTCCAGGTCAACGCGAGCCTGCCCGGGGCCAGCCCCGAGACGATGGCCGCCTCGGTGGCGACGCCGCTCGAGAAGCAGTTCTCGACCATCGCGGGGATCAGCTCCATCAGCTCGACCAACACGCTCGGCAGCACCAGCATCACGCTGCAGTTCGACCTGTCGCGCTCGATCGACGCGGCGGCGCAGGACGTCCAGTCGATGATCGCGCGGGCGCAGCGGCAGCTCCCGCCCGGGATGCCGACGCCCCCGTCGTACCGCAAGGTGAACCCCGCCGACTCGCCGGTCCTGTTCCTCACGCTCAGCTCGGCGACGCTGCCGCTGTCGCAGCTCGACCGCTACGCGCAGAACGTGATCGCGCAGCGCCTGTCGATGGTGAGCGGCGTGGCGCAGGTGATGATCTTCGGCTCGCAGAAGTTCGCGGTGCGGGTGGACGTCGACCCGATGGAGCTCGCCTCGCGGCGGATCGGCATCGACCAGGTGGCATCGGCGATCGCGACGGCGAACTCGAACCGCCCCACCGGCACGCTCTACGGCCCCGACCGCAACTGTGTCGTCCAGGCGTCGGGCCAGCTGCTCGAGGCGAGCGGCTACGAGCCGGTGGTCGTGGCGTGGCGCAACGGGAGCCCGGTGCGGCTGAACGAGGTGGCGCACGTCTACGCGGGCGTCGAGGACGAGCGAAACGCGGGCTGGTACAACGGCACGCGCTGCGTTTACCTGGCCGTGCAGCGGCAGCCGGGGACCAACACGGTGGAGGTGGTGGACCGCATCAAGGCGCTGCTCCCGCGCCTGCAGGAGCAGCTGCCGGCCTCGGTGGAGCTGAACATCCGCAGCGACCGGGCCGAGCCGATCCGCGAGTCGGTGAACGACGTGAAGTTCACGCTCGTGCTCACCGTCTGCCTGGTCGTGATGGTCATATTCCTGTTCCTGCGGAACGCCTCGGCGACGATCATCCCGAGCCTCGCCCTGCCCTTCTCGATCGTCGGCACCTTCGCCGTGATGTACCTGCTGGACTACAGCCTCGACAACCTGTCGCTGATGGCGCT
>JARKSS010000243.1 GCA_029974175.1 Vicinamibacterales bacterium | reverse complement strand
CCCCTATGATGTAGCTGAGGTTGGGGCCAGACCGCGGCTGGCCGCGCCGGCTGACCGGCAGCGCGGCCTGACGGCTTTTCGGCACGCCCGCCGGGAACTTGTCGCAGGAGGCACGCGGCGCGTAAATTGGGCTGAAAATCGGCCGGTTCGAGCCGGCCCTTCTTTTGCACTCCTCGTGCGTGCCGGCCGATTTTGGCCCCTGAACAGTTAGGAGCGGAACATGGCGATGATGATCAAGGATGATTGCATCAGCTGCGGGGCGTGCGAACCCGAGTGCCCCAACGAGGCAATCACCCAGGGCGATACGATTTACGAGATCGCGGCCGACAAGTGCACCGAGTGCCAGGGCCACTACGACTCGCCGAAGTGCGTCGAGGTCTGCCCGGTGGACGGGTGCATCGTCAAGGCCTAGCCAGGCTGCGATCCGTCGCTGCACTCATCCAGATCTTCACACGAGCTCTCGCTTCCGGTCGGCCGGTGCGAGGGCTCGTGCTTTGTACGGCGGATGTGCGAAGATCCGGCCATGCTGACGACCTTCCGACTGGCCGGCCTGGTGCTCGTTGGCGTGGTGGCGATGGCCGGGTTCGCTGCCGCCCAGTCTTCCTCCTCCTCTGACTCTGAGCCGTCGTTTGTGCCGTTCCTCGACAAGACGATGAGGCTCGACTTCTATCACACGGGCGTCGAGGGGCGCGAGATCCTGAGCCTCGACCGCGTGGTGTCGGACGGCCCGTGGGCCGGAAGCCGCACGAAGCTCATCGACGACACGAACCTGGGGCCGTACCTGTTCGAGGTGATCGACCGGGCGACGAACCGGATCATCTACTCGCGCGGGTTCGCGTCCATCTACGGGGAATGGGAAACCACCGCCGAGGCGCGCCAGGGTGTCGCGCGGACCTTCCACGAATCGCTGCGCTTCCCGTGGCCGAAGGCGCCGGTGCAGGTCGTCGTGAAGAAGCGCGACGCGCAGAACGCCTTCCGCGAGGTCTGGTCCACGCTGGTCGATCCGGCCTCGCGGTTCGTGACCGCCGCCGAGAGTGCGCCGCAGGGGCGCGTGTGGACGGTATTCGAGAACGGCCCGGCGGCCACGAAGGTTGACCTGCTCATCCTGGGGGACGGATACAGCGAGGCGGAGCTGCCGAAGTTCCACAAGGACGTGGAGCGGATGGTGAAGGTGCTGTTCGAGCACGAGCCGTTCAAGAGCCGGCGATCCGACTTCAACGTGCGCGCGATCGACCTGCCCACGCCGAAGAGCGGCGTGAACCGGCCGAGGACCGGTGACTTCCGGAGGACGCCGCTCGGGGTCTCGTACAACATCTTCGACTCGGAGCGGTACGCGCTGACGCTCGACAACCGGTCGGTGCGCGACATCGCGGCGGCGGCGCCGTACGACTTCCTCGAGATCCTCATCAACGAGGAGCACTACGGCGGCGGCGGCATCTTCAACGACCACGCCACGGCTGCCGTGGACACCGCGTTTGCGGAATACATCTTCGTCCACGAATTCGGGCACCACTTCGCCGCGCTGGCCGACGAGTACTACACGTCCGATGTGGCCTACGAGACGGGCGGCGCCGAGCGGCTCGAGCCGTGGGAGCCCAACGTCACGGCCCTCGAGGACCCCGCGAACCTCAAGTGGAAAGACCTGGTGGAGCCGGGGACGCCAGTGCCGACCCCATGGGAGAAGGCGGTCTACGAGGAAAAGAGCCGCGAGGTGCAGGAGAAGCGGCAGCGGCTGCGTGCGGCCAACGCGCCCGAGAGCGAGATGAACGCGCTGCTGACCTCGGAGCGGGAGTGGTCAACGGCGTTCCTCGGAAAACAGGCGCACGCGGGGAAGGTGGGGGCGTTCGAGGGGGCGGCCTACGAGCCGAAGGGGTTGTACCGGCCCGAGGTGGACTGCATCATGTTCTCGCGCGACCAGGTGGGGTTCTGCCGCGTCTGCCAGCGGGCCATCAGCCGGGTTATCGACTTGTACTCGCGCTGACCCTTGTGGCCTGGCAACCGGCGGGTGCGGCCCGCCCTGGGTCAGCGGGAGCCGAGGAGGGCCGAGAGGCCGAGCAGCAGCGAGGCGGCAATCGACAGGGCCGTCAGGCCCAGGGAGCCGAGCGCCAGCACCAGGTGCACCGGCTTCTCGCGCTGCAGCGGATCGAGCACCGAGGCCGCCAGGTAGCCGCCGACGAAGCCGCCGCCGTGCGCCCAGTTGTCCACGCCGCGCATCACGAACCCGAAGACGAACAGCACCAGCGCCCACGTCCAGGCCTGGCTGCCGATGTGGCTGCTGCCGGTCCGCTGTCCGTAGCGTACCAGCGCACCCAGCAGGCCCATGATGCCCGCCGACGCCCCCAGCGTCAGCACCGAGCCGGCCATGGTGCTCACGGCAAAGCCGACCGCCCCGGCCGCCACGTAGATGACGACCGCGCGGCTCGGCCCGAACAGCTCCGCGGCGGCGGGGCCCAGCTGGCGAATCCACATCATGTTGAAGAGGATGTGCAGGGCGCTGGCGTGCAGCCAGCCGGCGCTGAGGATCGTCCACCACCAGCCGAGCCTGCGCACCGTGTGGGTCCCGCTGGCGCCGAAGATGATCATCGAGATGTCGCTCGGCACCAGGAAGGACAGCGGCCCGGCCACCAGGCGCAGCCCGCGGCCCGAGGTGAGCAGCATCGCGAGGAAGAGCGCGGCGCAGCTCACGATCACCAGGTTGGTGAACCCGAGGTCGTTCCCCAGTCGGCGAAGCAGCGGCGTGAACCCCCAGAGCCCCGGGTTCCACCGCCCGCAGTTGTAGCAGCGTTCGTCGTTGACGCCGACCAGGTTGCCGCAGGAGGGACAGACGACCGAGCCTGTGCGTTGGCGCTTGAACACCATGTAATCATAGCAGCGCCCCGCGCCGCTCCCTCCAGAGAGTCCAGCGCCGGCGGTGACGCCAGGCTGGCGAAGGCAGTAGAATCGATTGTCTAATCCCACGCGCGGTTCGGCCGCCTGCCGGCCCGTGCCGCCGGTACGAGGTCAACCCCCCATCACCAACGCGTCGCAGAGCCAGCAAGAACGACGAGGGAGGTCTGAGCGTGCGGAAGCCTGTTGTCCTGATCACGGGCGCCAGCGGCGAGATCGGCCACGGCCTGATCGAGCGCCTTGCCGGCGACCCAGCCCGTCCCATCATCACCCTCGACCTCAACCCCCTCGCCCCAGACATCGCGAAGATGGTGTCCCGGGAGATCCAGGGCTCGATCCTCGACACGAATCTCCTCGATCGCATCGTCGCCGAGTACGAGGTGGATCTCGTGTTCCACCTGGCCGCGCTCCTCTCGACCCGGTCGGAGTTCACGCCCACCGCGGCGCACGAGGTGAACGTCGGCGGCACGCTGAACATGCTCGAGTTCGCCCAGAAGCAGGGCGAGTCGCACGGCCGGCCGGTCGTGTTCCTGTACCCCTCGTCCATCGCGGTCTACGGGATGCCGGACCTCGAGACCAAGGCGCGGGCCGGCGAGGTGAAGGAAGACCAGTACAACCACCCGATCACGATGTACGGGTGCAACAAGCTGTACTGCGAGCAGCTGGGCCACTACTACAGCCGCCACTACAAGCAGCTGGCGAAGGAGAAGCTGAGCGGCCGGGTGGACTTCCGGTGCATCCGGTTCCCGGGCCTGATCTCGGCCGTCACCGTCCCCTCCGGGGGCACCTCGGACTTCGCGCCCGAGATGATTCACGCGGCCGCGCGCGGTGAGGCGTACGGCTGCTTCGTCCGGCCCGACACGCGCATCCCGTTCATGGCCATGCCCGACGGGGTGGACGCGCTGCTGCAGCTGGCCTCGGCGCCGCGCGAGCGGCTGCGCCGGACGGCGTACAACATCGGCGCCTTCAACCCCTCGGCCGAGGAGATCCGGCAGGTGGTCGTGCGCGAGTTCCCCGGCGCGCAGATCACGTGGGACGTGGACCCGAAGCGCCAGGGAATCGTGGACAGCTGGCCCGCCGACGTGGACGACTGCGCCGCCCGGAAGGACTTCGGCTTCGAGCCGAAGTACGACTACGAGCGCGCCTTCTCGGAATACCTCATCCCGACGATCAAGAAGCGCTACGGGAAGTAGGGGGCCAGGCGCGGCGAAAGGGCCAGCGAAGGCAAACCGCGAAGGTGGAGGGAGCTAAGGAGAACGCGCGATGAAGGCCATCGTCGTGCAGGAGTTCGGCGGCCCCGAGGTCCTGCGGGTCGAGGACGTTCCTGTTCCGATGCCGGGGCGCGGCGAGATCCTCGTGCGGGTGCACGCGGCCGGCGTGAACCCCGTGGACACCTACATCCGCGGAGGCGCGTACGCCCGCAAGCCGTCGTTACCCTACACCCCCGGCTACGACGCCGCCGGCGTCATCGACCAGGTCGGCGAGGGGGTGGACGGCTGGGCGCCCGGCGCCCGCGTCTACGTGGCTGGCACCGCCACGCTGGGCACCTACGCCCAATGGACGCTGTGCACCCCTTCGCAGGTGCATCCCCTGCCCGATCACGTCTCCTTCGAGCAGGGCGCGGCGGTGGGCGTTCCGTACGGCACCGCCTGGCGGGCCCTCTTCCAGCGCGGCGAGGCCCGGCCCGGTGACACGGTCCTGGTGCACGGGGCCAGCGGCGGCGTGGGCGTGGCCGCGGTCCAGATGGCGCGCGCGGCGGGGATGCGCACGATCGGCACGGCGGGAAGCGAGACGGGCGCGGCGCTGGCGCGGGCCGAGGGAGCCGAGCTG
>JARKSS010000223.1 GCA_029974175.1 Vicinamibacterales bacterium | reverse complement strand
GATTCGCTGCCGCGGCTTTGCCTACGTGTTCGACGGGGTGGCGCGCGGCATCCTCGATCGTGGCGTAGTGCCCGTTGAGAACTCGCTCGGCGGCGAGGTGGCCGACGTGTCGGACCTCCTCGTCGCGCGCGACGTCTCGATTGTCGGTGAGGTAATCGTGCCGGTCGCGCAGTGCCTGCTCGCACCGCCGGGCACGCGGCTGAGTTCTCTCCGGACGGTCTATTCGCACCCGCAGGCGCTCGTGCAGTGCCGGGCGTTCATCGAAGCGCACGGCCTCGAGGCGCAGCCGTTCTATGACACGGCGGGGGCCGCGCGGTGGCTGATGTTCGAGGGGGTGCGCACGGCCGCGGTCATCGCCAGCCCGCTCGCCGCCACGCTGTACGGCCTCGAGGTGATCGCCGAAGGGATTGCCGACGAGCCGGCCAACGAAACGCGCTTCGTCGTGATCTCGAACACACCCGAGCCGGGCGGGAACAAGGGCTCGCTCGTGCTCACGGCCGAGGACCGGCCCGGCGCGCTGGCAGACGCGCTGGGCGTCTTCGCCGCGCGCGGCATCAACCTCTCGCGCATCCAGTCGAGGCCGACGAGGGTCCGGCCCGGCACCTACGCGTTCCTCATCGACTTCCTCGGCCGCCCCGGCGATCCGAAGGTGGAGGACGCGCTCGCCTCGCTCCGCTCGCAGTGCCTGTCACTGAAAGTGCTGGGGTTCTATCCTGCCGCCAACCGGTGAGCCACCCGCCCGCCAAAATGGCTTGGTGACTGTCGTTCGAGCTGCCCACGTCAAGCGCGACTGAGCGGGTGCCTGCCCGGCTGCTGCGGCTCCGCGTGGTCAGCCGTAGAATGGCGTGACGCGCCCGGCGGTGCGGATGCGGTGGATCGGAGGGACTCGCGTGGAGAATGAAGCGCTGTACGGCGGCATCGAGGGCGGCGGCACCAAGTTCGTCTGCGCGGTCGGGACGGGGCCGGACGACATCCGCGCGGAAACCCGCTTCCCCACCACCACGCCGGCCGAGACGCTGGCGCGCGCGATCGCGTTCTTCCGGCAAAACCCGGTCGCCTCGCTTGGCGTGGCCTGCTTCGGCCCCCTCGACCCCGATCCCCGCTCGCCCACCTACGGGCGGATCCTCGCCACCCCGAAGCCGGGGTGGGCCGACGTGGACGTGGCGGGCGCGCTTGCCGCCGCGCTCGGCGTGAGGGTGGCCTTCGACACCGACGTGAACGGCGCGGCGCTCGCCGAGTGGCGCTGGGGGGCGGCCAGGGACTGCGACCCGGTCGTCTACGTGACGATTGGCACCGGGATTGGCGGCGGCCTCCTGGTTGGCGGCGGCCTCGTCCACGGACTGCTGCATCCCGAGATGGGCCACGTCCGGATTCCTCACGACACGGTCCGCGACCCGTTCCCGGGCGCCTGCCCGTTCCACGGCGACTGCTTCGAGGGCCTGGCCTCGGGCGTCGCCATCGAGCGGCGTTGGGGGCAAAGGGCCGAGACCCTGCCGGCGGATCATCCTGCCTGGGAACTCGAGGCCCGCTACGTCGGCCTGGCGCTCGCGAACTACGTCTGCACGCTCGCCCCGCAGAAGATCGTCGTCGGCGGGGGCGTGGCGCAGCAGCCGCAGGTGCTGCCGCTCGTCCGGCGTCACGCGCGCGACATCCTGGGCGGCTACATCCGCTCGCCGCACGTTGCCGGGCGCATCGACGAGTACATCGTGCCCCCGGCGCTGGGCGGCCGGGCCGGCGTCCTCGGGGCCATCGCCCTGGCCCGGACGCTCGCAGCCGCGCGTTAGGTGAACGACCTGCCGTGCCCGATCCAGCCAAGCTCACCGCCTACGTCGACCAGCTGGCCGCGGTGCTGACGTACCTCGCGGTCGTCACCTCGGCGATCTCCGGCGCCCTCGAGGCCCGCCACCGCCGCATGGACATCGTCGGCGCCATCACGGTGGCGTTCGTGACGGCGTTCGGCGGTGGAACGGTGCGCGACCTGCTGCTCGGCCGGACGCCGATCTTCTGGGTGCTCGATCCGTGGCTGACGGTGGCCACCTTCGCGTCGGCCGTGGCGTCGTATTACGCCGTGAAGCGGGTCTCCGATCGCCTGGTGCTCGTGCCCGACGCCCTCGGCCTGGGGTTCTTCAGCACGCTCGGCGCGACCTACGCCATGCAGATGAACCTGCCAACGCTCGTCACGGTGCTGATGGGGGTGGTGACCGGCGTCTTCGGCGG
>JARKSS010000220.1 GCA_029974175.1 Vicinamibacterales bacterium | reverse complement strand
CGAGGGCGCGCCGAGCGCCGAGCCCGCGCCGATCATGGTGTGGACCTCGTCCACGAAGAGGATCAGGTTCGGGTGCTCCTTGATCTCACGGATCACGTTCTGGATCCGGTCCTCGAACATGCCGCGGAGCATCGTGCCGGCGACCATGCTGTTCATCTGCAGGTTGACGACCTGCACGTCGCGCAGCCGCACGGGGACCGACTCGGGCTCGAACTCGATGCGCCGCGCCAGCCCCTCCACGATGGCGGTCTTGCCGACGCCCGGCTCGCCGATCAGCATGACCGAGTTGGCGCGCTCGCGGTGGCAGAGGATCTCCATCACCTGCTGCATTTCCTCGGCGCGCCCGTAGAGCGGCGGGATCTTGTCCTGCCGGGCGTAGTAGTTGAGGTTGGTCGCGAAGTGCTTCAGGAAGGGAGGCAGCTCGAACTTCTTGCGCAGCCGCTCCTCCCGCTGCTCGAGGTCCCTCATCCGGGTCGCGATCCGCGACACCAGCAGCTCGGGCTCCACGCCGTGGCGGCGGATGATGGAAACCGGTACGCCTTGACTCTCCTCGAAAATCGCCGCGAAGAGGTCAACCGCCTCCACCTGCTGGCGCCCGGCGCGGTTCGCGTGGTGGAAGGCCAGCTTGAACAGCAGCTTGGTCGCCGGGGCGACCCGCATGTCGGCGTCGCCGTACGCCGGGACCATACGCAGGTGCTCCTCGAGCGCCTGCAGGATCTCGTGAGGATTCAGATCGAGGTCCCGCATCACCTGCGAGAACATGTCCCATTCGACCTGGGCGAACGCCAGGAAGATGTGCTCGTTGGTGATCAGCGAGTGCTCGCGACGGCGCGATTCCTCCACCGCACGGTCCACGACGCGCTGGGCTGACTCGGCCATCCGGTTCGCCGACAGTTCAAGGTCTTCCACCGCAGTGCCTCCGCTGCGCTCGTTGCCGAATGACCGGGGAACAGCAAAACACACGCCAGCGGGAGGACCCTTCTGGAGAAGGGAGCCGGGCTCCCAGAAGCGGGACCCGGGAGGCGGAAAGCAGGACGTGGAACGAGCGTTCCGCCTGTGAGCAGGACAGACCCGGAAACGCCTTCGACGGCAGGACGCCTCCGTCGCGGAAGCGTCCTGCGGCCGGCGCCGAGGCGCGGAGACAGGCGGAAATTGGCCGGGCTACGCCGTGCCGAGGAGGGCGCTAACGCGCTGCTCGGTCGGCGGGTGCGTGCTGAACAGCGACAGCAGCCCCTTGGCCGAGAACGGCTTGACGATGAACATGTGGGCCGTCGCGGGGTTCGCGTCGAGCGGCACGCGGCGCGCCGCCGCCTCGATCTTGCGAAGCGCGTCAACCAGGCCGTACGGATTGCCGGCAATCGCGGCGCCGCCCCGGTCGGCCGCGAATTCACGCGAGCGCGAGATGGCGGCCTGGATCAGCATCGCGGCGAGCGGCGCGAGGATGATCGTCGCCAGCAGCGCAATCGGGTTGCCCCCCCGGTCGTCGTCGCGGCCGCCCGCCCCGCCGAAGAAGGCGGCGAACTGCGCCATCCGCGCCACCATCATGATGGCCGCCGCGATGGTCGCCGCAATCGAGCCGATCAGGATGTCGCGGTGCTTGACGTGCGCCAGCTCATGCGCGACCACGCCCTCGAGTTCGTGCTCGTCGAGGATCCGGAGCAGGCCCTCGGTCGCGGCCACCGCCGCATGGCGAGGGTCGCGGCCGGTGGCGAAGGCGTTGGGCGACGGGTCGGGGATGACGTACACCTTCGGCATCGGGAGCACGCCGCGCTGGGCCAGCCGGTCGACGACCCGGGCGAGCGGATGCTCGGGACCGACGGGCTGCGCCCTGTACATCATCAGGACGATCTTGTCCGAGAACCAGTACGACGCGAAATTCATCACCACCGCGAAGCCGAAGGCGATTACGAGGCCGCCCTGGCCGCCCAGCAACTGCCCAATCACGAGCAACAGGCCGCTGAGCAGGCCGAGCAGCAGAGCGGTCTTGATGCCGTTGTTCATGCGCGCGCTTCCTCCGTAGCCGTGTTCTGAGGCAAACCCCGATCCGATCTTAGCGTCCCACTCGAGGCGCGGCAACCGAATCCGGCCGCGGGTGGGGCGGCGGGCTTCCGTCCCGCTGTCACCCGGTTCATAATGAGGCCGATCATGCGCCGCTTCACGACTCTCGGCTTGCTCGTGCTCCTGACGGTCGTCCCGGCCTCGTCTTCTCCGGCCCAGCAGCCGCCGGCGCCCAGGCCCTTCCCCAGGCCGCCGCAGCAGCAGCAGACCCCGGCTGAGCCAGCCAGGCCGACCCAGACGCCTCCTGCCGCCCCCCTACCGGCCGCGGAGCCCAGCGAGGCGACTCTGGGCATCCCCGTCTACCCGGCCGCCCAATTCCTGGTCTCCTACGACGCCGGGAAAGGCCAGCGGTATTACCTGTTCGGCACCACGATCTCGTTCGCCGAGGTCGTCGCGTACTACCGGTCAGTGCTGAAGCAGCGAGGCGACCTCGTGTTCGAGGAGCCGGCCACGCACATGTTCAGCATCGGGCGGTTCCGCGAGGAGATCATGGAGTTCCCGCCCAGCGTAACGGTGAAGGACTACACCTGGGGTGGGATCGGGGGCTACCTCAACCCGAAGCTCGGCGGCGAGCCGGCCAGCTTCCCGACGGTGATCCAGATCGTCCCCCCGCCGCCCGGGACGCCCACCGGGCGCCGCTAATCCTGGGCCGACCGGGTTCAGCGGCGCGGCCCCCCCTTCCGCCCCGGCTTCTTTGTCGCTGCCGGCTTCCTCGCTGACGCTCTTGGCGCACCGGCCGCGCGCTTCGTCTTCCGCTGTCCCTTCCGGGCGTCCGCCCTGAGGTCACGCACCAGCTCCGCCACGACGCGCAGCGACGTCTGCGCCGAGAAGATGATCCCGACGGGAAACTCGAACATCTCCTCGTCGTCTTCCATCAGGATCTCCTGCGCCTCCTCGAGCACGTCGATTGCCTGCTCGACCCGGGCGGCTGCCGCCTCCAACATCGCCAGCGATTCCTTCGTCATCGGTGCCTCCAGCAACACTACTGATAGCACACCTCAGCCGGTGCACATCGGGTGTCGCGATCGGTCTCCAGCCTGAACGTGAGAGGAGGGGGGTGGAACCGGCAGCAGGTGGAAGGCGTGGAGCAGGCAATCAACCCTGCCCCACGCGAGGACGATGATGGGCTGGCTTCGACGAACAGGCGTGAGACCTGTTCTACTTGAGGAGGAAGCTGACAGTGACGGTCGAGACGACGCCGACCGGGACGCCATCCTTCAGGGTCGGCATGAACTGCCACTGCCTGACCGCATCGAGGGCTGCCTCGTCGAGCCCCGGCACCGAGCGCATCACTCTCGCGTGTCCGACGCGCCCGTCTGGCTCGATGAGGACCTCGATGACCACCACGCCCTGGATGCCCTGTTCCTTCGCGGCCGGGGGGTAAAGGGGGCGCACGTCAACCACCTTGACCGGCGGCGCGATGCCGGTCTCCCCGCCCACGCGAACGTACTCGGTCGCGGAGCCGGCACGCGCCCCAGCTCCCATCCCGGCACCCGTCCCGCCGCCAGTTCCCGCACCGACACCGCCACCCACCCTGCCTTCAACTCCTCCACCGACTCCGCTACCCACCCCACCTCCAACTCCTTCGCCGACACCGCCGGCCACTGCTCCCTTCACGCCCACCTGCACGCCGCCTGCGACCCCGCCGCGCGCGGCCGCCCGCGAACTGGCGAGCGTGAAGTTGACCGTCACCACCAGCTCGATGGGGAAGCCGGCTGGCTCGTAGCGCCAGCGGAGCACCGCGTCGAGGGCGGTCATGTCGAGGGCCGGGATGGATCGGATGACTTCGGCCTGGCTCACGGCCCCCTCGGAGTCAATCCGTACCTTCAGGATGACCACGCCCTGGATCCCGCCGTCAATCGCTTCCTTCGGATATCGGGGGCGCGCATCGCCCGTCTTCTTCGGCGCCTTGACGGTGCCTCCCACCAGGACTGGCGGCTGAGGGGGATCGACGCGGCCCGCGGCCAGGTTGAAGCCCACCAGCACCGACCTCGGCGCTTTCGGCTGGGGTTCGTAGCGCCACCGGCGCATCGCCTCGATCGCGGCCTCGGCGTCGGGGTCGGAACCGGGCGTGAGCGACTTCACGCTCGTCACGGCGCCACTCGCATCGATCGTCAGCTCGAACAACCAGGGGAGTGGTTCCATCCCGCGAAGGCCGGGCTGGAATTCCGGCCGGACTTCGCGAACCCTTCTCAGGACGTCGGCCGCGCCGCCTGAGGGCTGAGGCTGGAGGACGACGTCCACGGCGGGGCGGTGGAGCGGGAACGCGGCGATGGCGGCCCCGCCGCAGCACGCGAGGACGATTGCCATGGCCGCGAACGACAACGCAAGACGCTGGGGCGACATACGGACCTCCTTCAGCAGCAGCGCCACCCGTTGAGGCAGGTGCGCGCGTCCCAGGAACAACGACGCCGGGAGCAGCGCCCCGCGCCGGTCGGTCGAGGCAAGCTGCAGCAGCGCGTCGAGATACGGACGGCGACTGCCCAGCCGTCGGACGACCTGCTGGTCCACCAGCTGCTCGCGGGAGAGGTGGATCTGATCGGTCAGCCACCAGGCAGCCGGGTGGAACCAGGCGAGGGCCCGGACGATCTCGTCGCCCGCGGCCCGCAGCCAGTCGAAGCGCCGCACGTGCAGCAGCTCGTGGCACGCGATGGCCTTCTGCTGATCGTGGGGGAAGCCCTGAAAGTCGGAGGGTACCAGGACGACCGGGCGCCAGACACCGAAGGTCATGGGCCGGAGCGCGTGAGGCGAAACGAGGAACTCGGCGTCGGTGCCGACGGCCTCGACCGCTTCGTTCACCGCCGGTGTGCGAGGCCAGAGGCGCACCGCGCGGCGCCGCAGCCGGGAGAGGGCGAGCAGGCCCAGGCCGAGCCACGCGAAACGCAAGAGGGCACCAGCCACGATGAGACCGCCCAGGGAAAAGCGCGGAAGGACGCTGCCAGCCGGCGGCGTGGCCACGGCCTTGTCCGAACTGCCGCCAACGTCCGCGGCAACGACCTCGGGCTGCACGAGCGCGGGCGCGCGGCTGGCGGGCTCGAGTGCGACGCGCGGCTGCAGCAGCGGAAGCGCCACGCAGGCAACCATGACGAGGCGCCACAAGACGAGCCGGGCACGCGGCGACCAGACACCGAGCAGCCGCGGCAGCGGTGCGGCGGCGAGCGCGAGGATGCCGGCCTGCAGCGCGGCGGCCACCAGGTTGTCGCCGAGGAGCGACCCGATCATTTCTCTACCTCCCGCACCAGCCTCCGGAGCTCGTCGAGCTCGCGTTTCGAGAGGCGCCGCTCCTCGACCAGGTGGACGAGCAACGGGCGCGCCGAGCCGTTGAAGACCCGGTCAACGAAGTCACGGACCATCGAACCGAGCACCTGGCGCTCGGGCCGCGCGGGACGGTAGAGGTAAGCACGCTGCTCGCGGCTCGTCTTGAGGTACCCCTTCCGCTCGAGGATCCGCATCATCGTCATGACGGTGGTGTAGGCGATGCGTCGCCGCTCGAGGAGCGTCTCGTAGACCTCGCGGACGGTCACCTCGCCTTTGCCCCAGACGATCTTCATGATTTCGAGCTCCTGGGGCGTGAGGGTCGGGCTCTTCGGTCTCATACTAATAAGTTAGTACTGAAGAACACGGATGTCAAGGGGGCAGTCCACGGAGTCGCGAAGTCACGAAGTCGCGAAGTCGCGAAGTTGCGAAGTCGGGTCACCAGGTCACGACGTCGCCGTGGGACTGTCCTTGACCTGTCTAGAATAGACAGGTCGAGACTGGAGGCGTGGCGATGATGACGGTGTCGGCGCTGGCCCGGCGGTGCGGCTTGAGCCGCAGCACGCTGCTCTACTACGAGGCCCACGGGCTGCTGCGGCGCCCCCCGCGCACCGCGAGCAACTACCGGGCCTACGGCGAAGACGACCTGCGCCGGCTGGAGCAGGTCGGCCGCTACCGCAAGCTCGGGCTGTCCGTGCCGGAGATCGCCGCCCTCCTCGGCGGGAAGCACGAGGGGGCGCGCGCGATCCTCGAGCGCCGGCTCGCCGCCATCGACGCGGAAATCGAGGCGCTCCGCGGCCACCAGCGGGCCATCCTCGGCCTGCTGCAGCGCACACGCCGCCTTAGGAGAGACGAGATGATCACGAAGGACAAGTGGGTGGAGATCATGCGCGCGGCCGGGCTCTCGGAGGCGGACATGCACCGCTGGCACGTCGAGTTCGAGAAGGCCGCGCCCGCCGAGCACCAGGAGTTCCTCGAGTTCCTGCGGATCCCGAAGGACGAGATCGCGAAGATCAGGGAATTCAGCAGGAAGGGAGCGTAGCGGCCGCCGCGGTTGCCCCCGTCGCTGTCGGGGCGGCCACCCGCGCCGCCCCTACTCGATCCGCCGGACGATGAAGCACTTCAGGTAGTACGTCTCGGGAACGCCCAGCAGGACCGGGTGATCGCGGCCCTGCATCCGCTTCTCCACCACCCCCAGGTGGACACCCGCATCGACGGCAGCCTCGTAGATGACCTGCGCGAAGGCAGCCTCGTCCACGTGGTAGGAGCAGCTACAGGTGATCAGGCACCCGCCTGGCGAGAGGATCCGCAGGGCGCGCAGGTTGATCTCGCGGTAGCCGGCCAGCGCCCGCTCGACCGACGCCTTGCTCTTGGCGAAGGCGGGTGGGTCGAGCACGATCGTGTCGAACCGTTCCCGGTCCCGTTCGAGGCGGCGCAGTTCGTCGAAGACGTTCGCCTCGACCGCCCTGATGCCGGCCAGGCCGTTCCGCCGCGCGTTCGCCTCGATGCGGGCCACCGCGTCGGCCGAGATGTCGGCCGCCACGACCTCGTCGCACGAGGCGGCCAGGCGCATCGCAAAGCCGCCGTTGTAGCTGAAGCCGTCGAACAGCCGCCCGCGGGCATAAGGCACCGCGGCCGCCCGGTTCTCCCGCTGGTCGAGGAACAGGCCGGTCTTCTGCCCCTTCCAGGGATCCACCTCGTACTCGATCGGGCCCTCGCGCACCGGGATGGTCGGCGGCACGGTCCCGTGCAGCACGGCAACCTCCTGGCCGAGGCCCTCGAGCGCCCGCACCTTCGCGTCGTTGCGCGCGAGGATCCCCGCGGGCGCAAGCCGCTCGACCAGGGCCGCCGTAATCTCGGGGAGCGCCCGCTCGCTCCCCTGCGAGAGCGACTGCACGACGAGATAGTCGCCGTAGCGATCCACGATCAGCGACGGCAGCAGGTCGCCCTCGCCGTGCACGAGGCGGTAGGCGGTGGCGTCGATCCCCAGCCCCCCGCGGAACCGGATGGCGGCGTCGAGGCGGGCACGCCAGAAGGCGGCGTCCACCGGCAGGTCGCCATGCACCAACAGCCGGAGCGCGATCTGCGACCGGTCGCTGTAGAGGGCACGCCCAATCAGGCGCCGGCGCGTCCCGACGACGGCGACCACGTCGCCGCCCGAGGCCTGGGCGTCGGCCACGTCGCTCCGGTACACCCAGAGGTGGCCCCCGGCAATCCGGTCCTCGCCGCGCGGGGTGACGACAACCCTCGGCTCCATTGGTCAAGCTTACCCGATGAGCAGCCGGCGGCTCCTGCTACAATCGTCTGGTGCGCATTGCGATCGGCTCCGACCATGCGGGATACCACCTCAAGGAGGCGCTGAAGCAGACGCTGGCTGGCACCGGCGCCGAGGTGGAGGACGTCGGCACGGACAGCGAGGCGTCGGTGGACTACCCCGATTACGCGGAGCGCGTCGCCCGGCGCGTGGCATCGGGGCAGTCGGACCGGGGCATCCTCATCTGCGGCACCGGGATCGGCATGGCGATGGCGGCCAACAAGGTTGAAGGCATCCGCGCCGCCTCGGTGACCGACGAGATCGGCGCGCAGCTGGCACGTCGCCACAACGACGCAAACGTGCTGGCCCTCGGGGGCCGCGTGACCCCCCCGGCGGTCGCCGCCCGGCTCGTCCAGATCTTCCTCGACACGCCGTTCGAGGGCGGGCGCCACAAGCGGCGCGTGGACAAGGTTTCCGATCTGGAACGCCGAAAGAGCGGCTGAGCGGTGAGCGGCAGGCACGGTCAGGCCACGCTCGAGGCTGCCGTGGACGCCGTCTTCGCCCCCGGCGGCCCCCTCTCGCAAACCGTCGCCGAGTACGAGCCGCGCCCCGGTCAGCGGGCGATGGCCAAGGCCGTCGCGCGCGCCATCGAGCAGGGCCGCGTCCTGCTCGCCGAGGCGGGCACGGGTACCGGCAAGACGCTCGCCTACCTGGTGCCGTCGCTGCTCAGCGGCCGCCGCGTTCTGGTGTCCACCGGCACCAAGACCCTGCAGGAGCAGATCTACGAGAAGGACCTCGAGGACCTGCGCAAGGCCCTTGGCATCGACTTCACCGCCACCTGCCTGAAAGGGCGCGGCAACTACCTCTGTCTTCACCGCTTCGATCAGTTCCGCGAGAACCCGCTGTCGCTCGCACTCGTCGAGCCCGAGCTGGCCGACGGCCTCGTGGCATGGGGCCGCCAGACCACGACCGGCGATCGGGCCGAGCTCGAGGGGCTGCCCGACGACCTCGAGGTGTGGGCCGAGCTGTCGGCCTCGTCTGAAAACTGCATCGGGCCGTCCTGCCCCCGTCACGAAGACTGCTTCGTCACCCGCATGCGACGGCGCGCCGAGCAGTCCGACCTGGTCGTCGTCAACCACCACCTGCTGTGCGCGGACGCCTCGGTGCGGCAGGAATCGGCTGGCGGGGTGATCCCCGAGTGCGAGGTGGCCGTCATCGACGAGGCGCACCAGCTCGAGGACGTGGCGACGCAGTACTTCGGGATCGCGGTCAGCACGTACCGGATCGACGACCTGCTGCACGACGCCACGCGGGCGCTGGGGGCCGCCGCCGGCCTCGACGAGGCGGCGCTCGCAGCCATCCGGCGCAGCCTCGAGGCCGTGGCC
>JARKSS010000206.1 GCA_029974175.1 Vicinamibacterales bacterium | reverse complement strand
CAGGCTCTCGCGGCGCGCGAGGTCCACCGCCCGGCCGACGACCTCGCGGACGGCGAGCACGTCCATCCCGTCCACCGCCTCGCTCGCCATGTCGTAGGCGCAGGCCCGCTGCGCCACGTCGTAGATCGCCGAGGCCCGCTCGATGGCCGTTCCCATCCCGTACCGGTTGTTCTCGACGATGTAGACGCAGGGGAGCTTCCAGAGGGCCGCCATGTTGAGCGACTCGTGGAAGGCGCCGATGTTCACGGCGGCCTCGCCGAAGAAGCACAGCACGACGTGCGGCTTCTGCTGGTACTTCATCGCGAAGGCGACGCCGGTGGCCAGCGGCACGTGGCCGCCCACGATGGCGTGCCCGCCGAGCATGTTGCACGAGGCGTCGAAGAGGTGCATCGAACCGCCCTTGCCGCGCGACACGCCGGTGTCACGCCCGAACAGCTCGGCCATCAGCCGGCCGGGATCGCTGCCCTTGGCCAGCGCGTGCACGTGGTCGCGGTAGGACGCGAAGATGTAGTCGTCGGGCTGGAGCGTCGAGATCGCGCCGACCGACGCGGCCTCCTGCCCGATGCCCAGGTGGCAGAAGCCGCCGATCTTCTGCAGCGCGTACATCTCGGCGCAGCGTTCTTCGAAGCGCCGCCCCAGCAGCATCGTGCGCAGCAGCTCGACCCGCCCCTCCCGTGACAGCTCTCCGGTTCGCTCCATCACTTCCTTCGCCATCGATCGCTCCCCAGGCACCAGTGGTCCAGCGGCCAGTCCGCCTGTGCGTCCTACCGCGCCATCCTTTCGTACGAGTCGGCCTGCTCGTGCGCGTGGTAGGACGAGCGCACCAGCGGCCCCGACTCCACGTGGCCGAACCCCATGCTCAGCGCCGTCGATTTCAGCATCTCGAACTCTTCCGGGTGGTAGTAGCGGACCACCGGGAGGTGCGCCGGCGAGGGGGCGAGGTACTGCCCGATCGTCAGGATGCCGCAGCCAACGCCCCGAAGGTCGGCCAGCGTCGAGACGATCTCGTCCCACTCTTCACCGAGGCCGACCATCAGCCCCGACTTGGTGGGGATGTGCGGAGCGTAGCGCCGCGCCCGGTCGAGCAGCTCGAGCGCCCGCGGGTAGCGGCCGCCCGGCCTCGCCCTCCGGTAGAGCCGCGGCACCGTTTCAGTGTTGTGGTTCAGCACGTCGGGGCCCGCGTCGAGCACCGCCCGGAGCGGCTCCTCCTTGCCCTGGAAATCGGGAATCAACACCTCGATGCGGCAGGCGGGCAGGCGCCGGCGGATCTGCCGGATCGTCTCGGCGAAGATCGAGGCGCCGCCGTCGGGCAGATCGTCGCGATCGACCGAGGTCAGCACGACGTAGCGCAACCCCATGCGCTCGGCCGCCTCGCCCACGCGCTCGGGCTCGCCCGTGTCGAGCGTGGCGGGCCGGCCGTGGGCCACCGCGCAGTACGGGCAGTTGCGCGTGCACACGTCGCCCAGGATCATGAAGGTCGCGGTGCCGTGGTGCCAGCACTCGCCGATGTTCGGGCAGTGCGCTTCCTCGCAGACCGTGTTGAGCGCGAGGTCGCCCATCAACCGTTTGAGCTTGAGGTAGTTCGGGGAACCGGGGGCCTTGACCTTGAGCCAGGCTGGCTTGGGTGCGGGCTTCCGGACGAAGACCAGGGGGCGCTCTGCAGACGTGGGCATAGCTCGGCTGAACCTCGATCATAGCAGGTGCCGCCAAGGTGCCGCCACCTTGCCCTCCCGAGGCTCTGCACGGGCGCTGTCCCGTCCCTCTTGGCAGGCCGCCGAAATGCGCGCTCGCACGCCGGCCGAAATTGCCGGCTTCTTCCTTCGGCAGCCTCCTAGTACCCCGGCATCTCCGGGCCGTCGCCGACGACGATCTGCCCGCGGAACCGGTCGTCGTCAGGGTTGTTGTGGTCGTGGAAGCCGCACGACCGGGCGGCCGGGAGCGCCGCCGTGTCGCGACTGGCGCCGGGGGCCAGCGTCCCGGCCGCGTTGATCGCCGGGCAGTCGGTGTGCGTCGGGTGCGGGTCGGAGCTGGGCACGTGCGCCTGCGTGTCGTTGTTCTCGAAGCGCACCGACTGGCCCGGCTCGATCCGCACGGTCCGCGGGCTCACGCCGGCGGCGGTGATCGTGACCGTCGCCGCGGGCTGTCCCGGCTGCGAGGGGCCCGGCGACGGGCTGAGCGGCGCGCCACCACCACCGCCGCCGCAGGCCGTGAAGCCGATCGCGAAGGTGGTCGCCAGGGCCGCCGCGCACGCTGCCTCGATTCTCATCATCGGCCTCCCGGGTTCACCACGAGAACCCCCTTCATCCGCTTGTGCCCGCGCCCGCAGTACTCCGAGCAGGTGATCTCGAACGAGCCGGCACGGTCGGCCACGAACTCCACCGTCTCCGGGCGCCCGCCCTTCCTCGCGTAGGCGTCCACGTCGAACGCCTTGATCTCCCACCCGTGCGTCACGTCCGCCGAGCGGACCGTCACCCGCACGAGGTCTCCCTGGTTCACCTCGATCCGCTCGGGCGTGAACTTGAACTTCTCCGCGACGACCTCGACTTCGCGCACCGCGGGCGGGGTGGCCGAGCCTTGCGGCCACGAGGCGAGGGCTGCGACGGCGGCGACGGCAAGCAGCACCTGGCGCATGATGCCGGTCGAGGGGCAAGGGCGATGCCGTGGCGCGCGCGCCGGCGGAACGCCGGAAAGCGAGGAACCGCGGGGGGCGGGGGCGGCGCGACACGCGTGCCGCTTACGGCGGACGTAAACGGTTACCGGCGAGGGAACTCAGTCACCGGGGTACTTCGCCAGGTAGTAGCTGAGGGCGCGCTGGCTGATCCCCATCAGCTCGGCGGCGTCCTTCTTGACGCCGCGCGCCATCTCGAGGGCCATCCGCAGCGTCTCGCGCTCGGTCCACTCCACGTTCTCGTGCAGGCGGAGCGAGGGGAGCGACGAGCGCGGTTTGGGGCTGCCGATGACGGCAATCTCGGCGGCGGTGATGACGGGCCCGGTGGACAGGACGACCGCCCGCTCGATCGTGTTCTCCAGTTCGCGGACGTTGCCCGGCCACGGGTAGTCCACCAGCGCCGCCAGGACGCCGGGAGCCAGGCCCTCGATCCGCTTCCCCGCCTGCTTCTGGTGCTTCCGGAGGAAGTGATCGACGAGCAGGGGGATGTCTTCGCGCCGGTCGCGGAGCGGCGGCATCTCGATCGGCACCACGAGGAGACGGTAGTAGAGGTCCTCGAGGAAGGCGCCGTCGGCGACCATGCGCCGCAGGTCGCGGTTGGTGGCGGCGATTACCCGGACGTCCACGCGCTGGGTGCGCTCGGCGCCGAGCGGCTCGAACTCGCGGTCCTGCAGCACCCGCAGCAGCTTTGCCTGCAGCGCCGCGCTCATCGTCCCGATCTCGTCGAGGAAGATGGTCCCCCCGTCGGCCAGGGCGAACTTGCCTCGCGTGGTGGCGGTTGCCCCCGTGAAGGCGCCCCGCCCGTGGCCGAACCGCTCCGATTCGAGCAGCGACTCGGGGATCGCGGCGCAGTTCACCTTGATGAGGGGCATCCGCCGCTGCGCGCTCCGCGAGTGGATGGCGCGGGCCACCATCTCCTTGCCGGTGCCCGTCTCGCCCGTGATGAGCACCGTGCTCTTCGACTCGGCCACCAGTTCGAGCGTCCGGATCACCTTCTGGATCGCGGCGCTGCGCCCGACGATCCCGTAGTGATTGAACTCCTCGTCGCGCTCGCTCATCAGGTAACGGTTCTGGCCGCGCAGCCGATGCAGCTCGATGGCCCGCGCGACGGTCACCAGCAGCTCGTCCACCTCGAACGGCTTCTGCAGGTAGTCGAGCGCCCCGAGCTTCATCGCCTCGATCGCGCTCTCCACCGTGGCGTGCGCGGTCATCAGCAGCACCTGCGGCCGCTCGGGCTCGGGGGTCGTCTCGGTGAGCGTGCGAATCAGCTCGAGGCCCGAGAGGTCGGGCAAGACGTAGTCGGTGACGAGGACGTCGAACGGCCGCTCGCGAAGCAGGCGCCGGGCATCGAGCGAGCGCGTCGCCTCCAGCACCTCGTGGCCCTCCTGCCGGAGCGCCCGGGCGAGCGTCTTGAGGATCTTCTCCTCGTCGTCCACGAGCAGGATCGAACCGCGGGCGTCTGCCGTCATGCCTCACCCCTTTGCCGATCCCGTGCCCGTCCCGGCACGGGCAGCTCGACGCGCACCGTCGTCCCCCGGCCCCCGACACTGTCGATGGAGATCGAGCCGCCGAGCCCGTCCACGACGTTGCGGCTGATGGCCAGCCCCAGCCCGGTGCCGCCGGGGGTCGTCGTGAAGTACGGCTCGAAGGCGCGGGCCAGCTGCTCGGCCGACATCCCCTGGCCCTGGTCGCGAACTTCCACCCACGCGCGGCCGTCTTCGACGCCAAGCGCCAGCTCGACGGCGGGGAGGTCGCCGCCCCCGGGACTGGTGCCTGGCCCTGCCGCCGCGGCCGCCGCCCGCGTTGCGTGCCGGGCGTTGGTGAGCAGGTTGACGAGCACGCCCCGCAGCCGCTCGGCATCGGTGACGATCGTCACCGGGGCCTTCGGGAGTCTCAACGCCACCGGCGGGTCGCCGTCGGCCGCCGCCACCGCCGACGCTGCCTGCCGGCACACGGCCGCGAGGTCGGCCTCGCCCATCTCGAACCGGATCGGGCGCGCGAAGTCGAGCACCTCGTTGACGATCCGGTTGAGGCGGGCCACCTCCTCCTCGATGTCGCGGGCTGCTTCGACGACCTGCTCGGCCGAGGCAGGGGCGCGCCGCAGCGGATGCAGCGCGGCCTTGATGATCATCAAGGGGTTGCGAATCTCGTGGGCGACGACCGTCGCCATTCGGCCGAGCGACGACAGCCGCTCGCGCTGCGCCGCCTCGCGCTGGAAGCGCGCGATCGAATCGGTGAGCGCGTTGAACGTGCGGGCGAGCAGCCGCGCGTCCTCGTCGCCCCAGCGTCCCGAGGGCAGCTCGATCTTGCGCGTCAGGTCGCCGGTGGCCGCCACCTCGCGCATCCGCGCCGTGATCGCGTCGAGCGGCCGCGTGATCGTGCGGGACACCAGGAAGCTGAGAACGACGGCGCCGAGCACGGCCAGCAGTGCCGTGGCCGCCAGCGCCGCCCTGAGGGGCGCCAGGAAGCGCAGCCGTTCGGTTCGCGATTGCAGCACGACGGCGGCCGCTCCCGCCTGCCGCGACGCCGCCGACGCGCGGGGCGGCTGACCGGCGGACAGCGAGCCGGCCGGCGCGGGCGACACCAGCGGCCGGACGAGGGCCACGAATTCCTCCCCCTCGAGGTCGAGCCGCGACAGCGCGTCGCCGGGCCGCTCCCTGGTCAGCGCCTCGAGCGAGGCGTGGGGCAGCGTGGTGGCGCGCACCTCGCCTCCCACCGCGAAGGCCACCTCGCTGTCGGTCAGCCGGCGCACCTGCTCGGCCCGCGCCCGGTCGAAGAGGAAGCCCACGCTGAGCGTGCCGATTACCTGGGGCGGCGCCAGGACGGGCACTGTGATCAGCTGCAGGACGCCGTCGGGGTGCGGCCAGTAGCTCACCGCCTCGCGGCCCGCGGCGGCGTCGCCGGCCGGCAGCGGGTCGAGGCCGCTCGCACTGAGGCCCGCCCCCTCCCTGGCAAGCACCTCGCCTTCCCGGTCGGTGACGATGAAGACCGCGGAGCGGATGCGGCGGTGGTAGTCGCGCGCCAGCGGCGCGACGGTTGCCGGGTCGCCCGTGTCGATGGCGGCCTTCAGCGGCGGGGCCTCGGCAATCAGGCGCGCCGCGAGCTGGAAGTTGCCCGACAGCGTGGACTGCCACTCGGTGACCAGCGCCGCGGCCTCGTCGAGCCCGCGGCGGAGGCCCGCCTCCGCCTCGCGCGTCACCATCCGGCTGACGACCAGCGTGGCCGCCGCCGTCGAGAGAACGGCGAGCAACGCCGACGCCAGGAAGACCCGGTTGGTCAGCGAGCCCAGCAAGGCCCCGGTGAACATCAGTGCAGCACGAAGTCCAGCTCCGCGGCAGCGCCGGGGTGGACGACGACTTCCCGCGTCTGCTGGTCAACGCCCTCGTACCACGCCGTCACGCGGTAGGTGCCCGGCGGCACCCGGTCGATGCGGTAACGGCCGCGCTCGGTGGTGGCCGCGTAGAAGCGGTGATCGAAGACATGGATGAACGCGTTCATGTGCGCGTGGATGTCGCAGAAGGCCCGCACGAGGCCGGGGCGCTCGAACCGCATGTCCTTCGAGCGACCCGCGGCGTAGCGCCCGAGGTCGAAGCGGCGGGGCTTCGACAGCGAGAAGACGTTGTGGTACGTGCGGTCGTCGTTCGGGAACGCGACCGTCGTGCCCGCCGTGATCGCCAGCAGGTGGGGATCGAAGGTCGCATCGCGCTGGCGCATCTCGGCGCGCCCCGACACGAGCCCGTCGTTGCGGTGTGGCGGCGTGTCGAAGAAGACCACCGCGCGGCGATGCTCACGGGGCCGCGCCTGCGGCTGCCCCTCGATGGGCGGCGCTACCAGGGGCGAGCGGATCGCGACTTCTCCCTGCACCCACCCGAGCTCCGCCTGCCCGTTCATGGCGGGAAGGGCGGCGGCCGCGGTCAGCGCGGCGAACACGATCGCGGTGAAAGGGAGGGTGGCGCGCATCAGAACCAGACCAGGGCCTGCAGCGCGACCCGGTGAAGCTGCTCTCGCGCGGTCCCGCCGGGCCGGCGGTTGTACTGGTATGACGCTTTGACGAGCACCGGCCGGGTGAGCGACCACCCCACGCCACCTTCGAAGCGGGTGACGTCGGTGTCCCACGCCAAGGATGTCCCGCCGGCGCCGCCTAACCGGAGGCGCCCGACCCGGCCGGCGAGGTAGAGGCCGGCGGCGACCCGGTACCGCCCTTCCACGTCGAGGCCGGTGACGGCAAGCGTCTCGAGGGGAGAGGTGACGATAGTAGGCGCGGCGTCACGCCGGCTGTGGACGACCTCACCTCTCACGAGCCAGTACCCGCGAGAGACCTCCACGTCGGCGCCGAGAACGGTTTCGTGAAGCGGGGCGCCAGATCGCGCGATGCGCCCGTAGCGCCCGCGTGCGGCTGACACGCCGACGACCAGTCCCACGACCGGCTGACCGGCAACACGGCCGGCCGCCTGCCAACCGGCCGCGTCGTCACGATTGAGCGGGTTGGAAAGGCTTCCGCGCACGAGCGCCGCCGCTGCCTGGAGCCGGTCTCCGCCCGCATCGAACCGCACGCCGGCGTTCCACCCCCGGGTGTCCACCAGGGGGAGGCCCGGAGTGGCGTAGGAGTACGAGTACGAGTCGGAAACGGCGGGCGCAGCGTATCCACCGTAGTCGGAATACGGATACGGTTTGGGATCCTCACCGCCCGGCACCAGCGGTCCCCGGGATCCGTCGGGTTGCAGCGCGGTTCGGTACTGGTAGATCAGCGGGAGCCCGACGAGCAGGTTCTCGCGACCGTAGCCGCGTCCCGCCTGGCCGAAGGGCGTCTGCAGCAGCCCCGCCGACACGCTGAACGCACGCCCGCCGAACGGGCGCACGCCGATGACAAGCCTGGCCGGCCTGAAATACCAGTCGGAGTGATCGACGCTCCCCGCGGCCCGCAGGTCGGCGGACAAGAAGGCGGCGTCGTGAAGGGCGATCGACGGGGCCAGTGTCACCTCCACCAGCCGCATCGTGTCCTGGCCGTAATCGCCGGAATTGAACGATGTGTCGGTACCGCCCGATGCGGTCGCGGCCGAGACGCTGCCCGAGAGGAACCCCCGCCCGCCAAGCCAGGTGATGGGTGCCTGCGGCAGGCCCTGGGCGGCAGCAGGACAAGCCAGCCCGGCTAGACCGCAGAACAACGCGGCGGCGAGGGCGAGGAGCGGGGGCACAGTCCTCCGTGGACGGCCGGGCGACACACGAGCGCCGCCTGAGGGCCCGGCCGGCTTTCAAAGACGAGTATGGTTCGATTATAAGCGGACGCTGAATCCGGTCCAGCAGCTACATGCCCGCTGTCGCCCCGAGACGCAGGACGATCACCAGCGTGCCGGGCTCGATGCGCGAGAACGTCGGGTCGGGGTAGGGCGAGATGAGCGTCACCGAAGCGATCGAACGGCCTTGCCGCACGACGGGGCCCCTGCTGACCTCGACGCGCCGGCCGTTGAAGAGCCGCGCCAACCGGATAGGTTCGTAGGGCCCACTCGCCCCGAACGCCTCGGCCACCTCGAGCCGCCTCACCGCCCAGGGCACGCCGGCGCGGGAAGCGTCCGGCTCACCACGTTCGGCCACCCCGAGCGCCGTCATCACCTCCCGCCGGGCGTCCGCCATTGGCGAGGCGAGCACCTTGACGATGTAGGCGCCGCGGGGAGCACCGAGCGGGGTGAAGAGGCGACGGTGAGCATCGGAGAGCCGGCCGGGCACGTCCTCGGCCTGGAGGCCTGGTTTAGCCGGGGCCGCGAGGGGCGGTGCCGGCAGGGTTGCCAGGAGAAGGAGGGTCAGGATGGGCCCGGCGCAGGGCGTCCGTGCCCCCGGCCTTTTTGTTGACATCACCCGGTGCGGGCAGTACTGTTTAAAGAACGAAACTACATTCCACATAATGGAATCGCCCCATCGGTTTGCCACCGGCGGGGAGGGCGCTCCGGGGCTGACCTCCATCGACAAGGCGTTCGACGTGTGCGAGGCCCTGAGCCATGCGCCCGAGGGCTTGAGTCTATCCGAGCTGGCCCGGCGGTTGAAGCTGCCGCGTCCCACCGTGCACCGCCTGCTGTCGGTGCTGCGGCGCCGGGGGTACGTCCGCCAGGACGAGGACACGCAGCGCTACAGCCTGGGCACCCGGCTGCTCGACCTGGGATTCCGGGCACTGGGGCGCAGCGAGTTGCGGCTGCACGCCTACGCGATCCTCAGGGAGTACGCGGCGCAGTCGGGGCAGCGGGTGTTCCTGGCCGTGCCCGGCTCGGGCGAGGTGACCTATATCTGGAGCCCCGGGCCCGGCGGCGAGACGGCGATGCGGACGGTGTACGGGCACGAGATGCCGGCGCACTGCTCGCTGTACTTCTTCGACAGGGCGCAGACGGGGCGGCGGCTTACGTGCCTCAAGCTGCAGGACGCGCGCGACATCGGCGCCAGCGAGACGCTGGCGCGCCGCTTCGGACACCAGGATGTGCCCGGCGGCGGGGCGCAGCGGCTCTACTGCACGTGCGCGCCGGTTCGCGACTATACCGGCCGCGAGGTGGCGCGCGTCGGGGTCTTCGGCCACGGTCCAGACGACCGCCCGATCCTCGGCGTCCACAACCGCGGGGCGTGGGAGCTGGCGCGACACCTGTCGATGCGCCTGGGGTACCTCTCGGCGGTTGCGCTCGGGGTGGCGTGAGGACCAACCCCGCGACCCGGCGCCGGGTGTGTTGAGGTGAGCGCCGGGATGAGGACGGAGGAGACAAATGGCGTACGTGATTTGCGAGCCCTGCATTGGCACCAAGGACACGGCCTGCGTGGACGTCTGCCCGGTGGACTGCATCCACCCGCGGAAGGACGAGGAGGACTTCGCCACGGCGGAGCTGCTCTACATCCACCCGGATGAGTGCATCGACTGCGGCGCCTGCGTCCCGGCCTGCCCCGTCGAGGCCATCTTCGCGCTCGACGAGGTGCCCGAGAAGTGGCAGCACTTCATCCAGATCAACGCCGAGCACTATCAGAAGTAGGAATCAGGAGTCAGGAGTCAGGATTCGGGAGTCAGGAGTCGGGAGTCGGTAGTCCGGGAGCTCGCCATCCTGGATCCCGAATCCCGAATCCTGGTGAATCCCGAATCCTGGTTTCCCGCCGCGAGGCATTCATGGGCTTGATCGATCACCGGTTCGATGACAACGTCATCACCACCAACCTCGACGCCGTGCTGAACTGGGCGAGGAAGTCCTCGCTCTGGCCGATGGGGTTCGGATTGGCCTGCTGCGCGATCGAGATGATGGCGGCGGGCGATCCGCGCTTCGACATTGCACGGTTCGGCGCCGAGGTGTTCCGCGCCTCGCCGCGCCAGGCCGACCTGATGATCGTGGCCGGCACGGTCACCAAGAAGATGGCCCCCGTCCTGCGCCGGCTGTACGACCAGATGCCCGAGCCGAAGTGGGTGATCTCGATGGGCAGCTGTTCGAACGCGGGCGGGCCGTTTCCCACCTACAGCGTGCTGCAGGGCGTGGACAAGGTCGTGCCGGTGGACGTCTACGTGTCGGGGTGCCCGCCGCGCCCCGAGGCGCTGCTCTACGGGCTGATGCGTTTGCAGGACAAGATCATGAAGGAAGGAACCGTGCTGCGTCGCGAGCGTCGGATCAAGGCCGGCACGACCGAGCCGGTGCTGGTGGAAGGGTAGTCATGCCGAACTTGCTGAGGAAGCTCCTGCTCGTCGACCTGCTGAAGGGGCTCTGGCTGACGCTCACCTACACGCCCCAGCCCGCCTTCACCTTTCAGTACCCCAAGGAGCGCCGGCCGACGGCGCCGCGCTTCCGCGGCGTCCTGCGCCTGCAGGTCGAGCCCGGCACCGGCGCGCAGACCTGCATCGTCTGCGACCAGTGCGCCAAGGCGTGCCCCGACGACCTGATCATGCTCGGTGGCCACCGCGAGCCGGGGCAGAAGCTGAAGGTGCTCGACTACTTCGACTTCAACCTGTCGCGATGCAGTTTCTGCGGGCTGTGCGCCGAGGTGTGTCCGACCAAGCCGATCAAGGCCCTGGTGATGAGCGAGGACTACGAGCTGGCGACCTACGGCCGCGAGCGGCAGGTTCTTCGCATCGACGAGATGTACGACGGCCTTCCCATCCAGGTGTATACCCGGTAGGGAAGCCCCGCGGGACGGGACTCTCGGCAGGATGAACTCCCGGTTGCGTTTCAGACGCCCGGCAGCGCTTGGGAGCGGCTCATGTCCCCTCGACTTCGTTCCGGCCTCGTCCTCGGCCTCGTCGTTGCCGGCCTGTCGCTGACGCTGGCGGCGCGCGAGCCTTCCCCCTCGACCGCGGCCGCGCAGCTCGGCGTGGCCGACATCCTGTTCAGCCAGGCCGAGTACCGCGCGGCCATGCGGGTGTACCTGCAGGCCGCGCTCGTGGACGACCCCGGGCTTCGCGAGCGTGCACGCGAGGGGGCGATTCGGGGGGCGCTGCGGATCGGCGAGTTCGCGATTGCCTCGACGCACGCGGCCGCCCTGCGCGCGGCAAAGCCGGGTGACCCGACGGCGCTGACGCTGTCGGGCGATGCGCTTTGGGCGTCGGGGCTGTTCGACGAGGCCGAGGCGGCCTACCGCGAGGTGCAGGAAATCGAGCCGGGCCACGCGCCGTCGCTCGCCGGCCTGGCAAAGGCGCTGGCCTCGCGCAGCCTCCTCGACGAGGCGCAGAGGGCGGCCGAGGCGTCGCTTGCCGCCGCCGCTTCCGTCGAAGGCTGGCACGCCCTCGGGCAAATCCTGGAGCGCCGGCGCGACTACCCGGGGGCCGCCGAGGCGTACACGCGGTTCATCGAGTTGCTGCCGCCGCGCGAACGGGCGGGCCGCGCCCACTGGACGATGGGCCAGGTGCACTTCCTGCGGTCGTTCGGCAACCGGATGCCCTACCAGCAGATGTCGGAGCCCGGCCTGGTGCACGCCCTGCCGTTCCGGCTGGTGGACGACAAGGTCATCGTCCAGGCGAAGGCGAACGGCTCGCGCCTCGACTTCGCCGTGGACACGGGTTCGGAACAGGCCGTGCTGTCGGTGAAGACCGCGCGCCGCCTGGGCGTGAAGCCCGTCAGCTACACGATCAGCGCTGGGGTGGGGCAGGTTGGCCTGCGGGGTCTCCAGCTCGGGCGGCTCGAGACCTTCGAGGTGGGCACCCTGAGACTGCGCAACGTCCCGGTGCTAATCAAGAGCCCGGCACTGCCCGAAATCCCGACCGACGACATGGAGAGCTTCTCGCCGCTGGCGCTCGGCCTGTCGGCGGTGATCGACTACGGCACCCGCAGGCTGATCATGAGCGAGTCGCTCCCCGAGGAAGCCGCCGACTTCGAGCTGCCGCTGCGGATGCATCGCCTGGCGACCGTGCGGGGCGAGGTGAACGGCCAGCCGCGCAGCTTCATCGTGGACACGGGCGGGGAGGTGATCTCGCTCAACACGACGACGGCGCGGCAGCTGTTCCGGCCGATGGAGCGTTACCGGATCCGCCTGCGGGTGCACGGCGTGTCCGGGTGGGACCCCGACGCGTACCTGCTGCCGGGGGTGAACCTGGACTTCAGCGACATCGAGTACCGCAACACGCCGGTCGTGGTGCTGAACCTGAAGATGCCGAGCGCCCTGCTCGGCTACGACATCGGCGGGATCGTCGGGCACAAGTTCCTGGGGAAGTACCGGGTGGCGCTCGACCTGCCGCGAAGCACCGTGCGATTGCACCGCGTGCGACGGTAACCACGAAGGACGTTAACCACGAAGAACGCAAAGGACGGTTGAAACCACAAAGAACACAAAGAACACAAAGAACACAAAGAACACAAAGAGCAGAACGACACCTGTTCCAATCCACTTTGTGCGCTTTGTCTCCTTTGTGGTTTACCCCCTTTGTGTTCTTTGTGCCCTTTGTGGTTGATCTCTTTGCGGTCTTGATCGTGGTTGGCCTTCGTGGTCAGCTCGCGGTGCCGACGCGTAGGGGGCGCGCGGGGTCGCGCACCGCGTTGATCTTCGCGGCGGCCCCCTCCTGGCGTGCCACGTCCGTGTCGGTGACGATGTGGACGTCGAGCATCTTCTCGGTGCGCACGCCCGTGCGCACGTAGTTCATCTCGCTCAGCCCCCGGCTCCAGCCGTCCAGCCACGCCTCGAGCTCACGCCGGCCCGGCGCCTCGTCGGCGACATGAACGATCAGGTTGATGTCGCTTTCGGGCCCTGCCGTGGCGTTCTTCGTGCTCCCGAACACGTACATCCCCCGGATGCCGAAGCGCGCGGCGTCCGCCTGCTCGGCAATCCGCTGGGCCATCCGCAGCCGCCAGCGCCAGTGATCGTCGGTGACGACCGCCGGCGTCGGAGGGCGACGCTCGAGGGGCGCCGGCGGGGCCTGCGCGAAGGCCGGGGGACCGAACACGCCCAGCGCGCGCTCCTCGTCGGCGTTCATCAGCACCCGCAGCACCAGGCCGCCAGTCGCCTGCGCCACGTCCACGACGTGCACGACGCGGGCGAGATGCCGGAACTCGGGCGCCATTTCGGCCAGGGCGTTCCGGGCGTTCCGGAGGAACTCCTCGTTCAGCGCCTGTCCCGGCTCGCCGGGGAAGAGCGGCAGGTAGCGGATGCCGGCCTCGACGAGGTCCTGGAAGAAGTGCGTGCCGAACGAGAGGTCGGGGGCCGAGCCGCCCCGGCGGGCGGCGATCTCGATCAGCACGGCGGCGTTGTTGATGTCGGAGTAGGTGACGCTCACCCCGAGCTTGATGTCGCCGCGGCTGCCCCAGCGCCCCGGCCCCATCAGGACGAACTGCCGGCGCGGGAGCAGCTTGTTCAGCCGTCCGACGGCACGCCCCACGTCCCTCAGGTCCTCGAGGCGGGCGAGCCGGTCGTAGGCCACCGGATCGACGTAGACGATGTGCGTGAGGTCGGGAACGCGGCCGTTCGAGACGTACCGGTTGGCGTCGAACAGGAGGTGTCCGGGCGAGACGTCCCGTGGGAGCGGCGCGGCGGTCGAGTCAACCGAGAAGCTCTGGGGCCGGCACTGCAGCAGGTAGAGATCGCGGCCGTCGGAGGCGAACTCGATGTCCACCGGCACGCCCATCTTCTCGCGCAGCCTGGCGAGGATCGCCCGCATGCGCGGCATGAAGGGGGTGCCGCCGATCAGCCCCTCGAAGGTGACCACGAGGTTCGCGCGCTCCGGGTCGTCGAGGAAGCCGAGCGGCCGGATCATCCCGTCCGGGTCGAGCACCGAGACAACCAGTCCCAGCCCGGGATACTCCCTGCCATGCGCCCGCAGGAGGTCGGCAATCTCCACGGTCTCGAACCGGCGCGTCTCGAGATTGATGACGTCGGCGCGCCGCGGCTGGTAGCGCAGGATCTCCTCGCGGGTGACGTTGACGCGAAGCCCCGACTGGCCCGGCGCCACCAGCACCGGGTAGTCGTCGCTCACGCGATCGACCGCGCGGGTGCCGAGGCCCGGCACCAGGCGCACGAGGCCATCCTCGCGCCGGATGCGGGGCGACCACCGGAACTCGTTGTGGCTGAAGGCAACGCCCGCGAACGCCGGCATGAAGTAGGGGCCGACGCGCGAGCCGACCACCTCCTGGATCATCACGCCCATCTCCTCGTGCAGGTCGAGGAGGTTGCGCTCGGCCCGGTACTCGATCGGGTCGGGGCCGAACAGCGAGGCGTACACCTCGGCGATCGCGTCGGTCAGGGCGCTGAGCCGCTCGGCCTTGGTGCCGACGTTGGCGAGGAAGAGGCTCTTGTACTTGCCCGAGAACGCCGATCCCATGCGGTCCTCGAGCAGGCTGGAGCTGCGCACGATGAGCGGCCGGCCCTCGAGATCGTCGAGCGCCTTCGACAGCCCGGCGAGGATGTCGGGCGCGAAGCTCGAGTTCTTGAAGACCTGGACGATGTGCGGGTACTCGCGCCGCACCTGCTCGATCTCGAGGTACTTCCGGTTGTAGACATCCTCGAGCTGGTTGTGCTCGGCGAAGCTCTGGAGGCCGTCCGAGGCGATGTACCAGGTCTTCGGCACCTTGACGTCGCGCACCAGCTCGTCGTCTTCCGCCTTGCGGAGGATCTGCGAGGCGAGCAGCATCCCCGAGCTCTTCCCCCCGAGCTTCCCGTGGCTGGCCGGGGGGCTGATGATGTGGTGGATCAGCTCGTAGAAATCGGCGATCTCGATGTAGTTCTTGGCGGTGTTGAGGAAATCGAGGTCGTCGGTGAAGAAGCGCCGCGCCAGCGACACGCGGAGCCCGATCTGCACCGCCCGCGACAGCTCGCCGTCGCGCAGCGCCAGCTGGTGGTAGCGCTCGAGCGCCCTGCCGATGTCGCTGAGCGAGGTGCACTGGTTCTCGAGCGCCTCGACCAGGAAGCCCGAGCGGTCGTCCTTGATCCAGTTCTCGATGCACGAGACGATCTCGTGCTCCCCGAGGTGGGAGGCGGCAATCTCGAAGGTGGCATCGGTCAGGTCGAGCAGCTCCCCGAGGCTCTTCCGGCGCTTCGGGATGTTGTCCTCGAGCCCGGCTTCCGGCCGCCCCGACGCGACGGTGTCGGCGGCAAACCGCTGCAGCAGGTCCTGCGCCTCGGTGATGCCGCTCCAGCAGAGGTGGTTCAGCAGCCGGCGCGCGAGGCGCACGAGCAGGTGGTGGTCGGTGTTCCGGAGGAACTCGACGATCAGCCACCACTCGCGCTCCTCGGTCAGGTCGTCGCCACGCGGTTGGGCGGCTGCCGCGCCGGCTCCCGCCCGCCGCCGCTCGGCGAAGCGGCCGAGGCGGTCGGCCACCGCCTCGATCAGCTTCCGCTCTTCCCTGAGAAACGGCCCTTCGTCGGCCGGGGGCATCTGGCGCGTGTAGTAGACCTCCACCGAGCCGGCCCGCTCGCCGCGGACGTGGATCTCGGCACGCTGCCCCCACGGGCTCTCGACGGCGCCCGGCGGCTCGTGCACCGTTCCCTCGAGCGCGACCCGGCACCAGGCCACGGTCGGGTACTGCAGCCCCTCGGGCAGGATCGCGGCGACCGCGCGGCACACCTCGTCGATCGAGGCGCCCTCCCGCCTGAGCACTTCGTGGACCCGGTACAGCGCGCGGAGTTCCTTGGCGCGCTCCTGGAGCTGCTCGAGGATGTCGGGCATGGTTGACGAGTACCAATACTACGCCTTGACCAGCGCGAGGAACGCGCGGGACGCGTGGCTGAGCGCCCGGCGGGCCGGGTAGATCACGCGCACCTGCCGCGTGAGCTTCAGCTCCCGGACCGGCACCTCGCAGAGCGCCCGCCGCTGGATCTCCGGATCGACGCACATCCTCGGCAGGAACGCCACCCCCTCGCCCGCCTCGACGAGCTTGCGGATCGTCTCGATCGTCGGCATCTCGACGTCCATGTGGAGGGGCACCTTGTGGCGCTGGAAGGCCTCGAGGACCTGGGCCCGGTACGGCGACAGGACGTTGTGCGCGATGAAGGTCTCCATGCCCAGCTCGCGGATCGAGACGCTCCGCCGCGACGCCAGGCGGTGGCGCGGCGACACGATGAAGGCGAGGTGGTCCCGGAAGATGACGGTCGAGGAGAGGCGGGGGTCGCGCGGGTCGTAGCTGATGACGCCCAGTTCGATGTCTCCGTCCACCAGCTGGGACGGCAGGCGGCTCGACAGGCTGCGGCGCACCTGCACGGTGACGTGCGGGTAGAGCTTGCGGTAGGCGGTGATGTGGGGCAGCAGGTAGAGGGCGGTAGACTCGTTCGCCCCGATGGCCAGGCGGCCCGCCGCATTGTCGCGGAGCTCGCGGAGGGCGGTCTCCATGGACTCCCGCAGGTTGTCGAAGCGCCGGGCGTGGTCGAGCACCACCTGGCCCGCGTCGGTGAGAACCAGGCCCTTCCCGGAACGGTCGATGAGCTTCTCGCCAAGCTCCTCCTCGAGCCGCTGGACCGCCAGCGACACCGCTGGCTGCGTGCGGTACAGCTTCGCGGCGGCCCGCGAGAAGCTGCGCTCGGTTGCCACCGCGCGGAACACCTGCAGGGAATACCACTCCATTCGGCCCACCCCGGAAGAAGGGCGGCGGGCGGCGGCGCAGAGCGCCCTGCCGCCGGCGTGCCGCCACGTTCATAAGCGCCGCTTATAGGCGGCCGACGAGGTTATAGATCATCACAGAACTATAAATTTGCCAAATTGACGGCGCGGGCGGATAGTGACGGGTCACGGAGGAGACCCGATGCCCGACCGCGTCACCATCTTCGACACCACCCTGCGCGACGGCGAGCAGTCGCCCGGCTGCAGCATGACCGTGCCCGAGAAGGTGCGCATGGCGGGCACCCTGGCCGACCTCGGCGTGGACGTGATCGAGGCCGGCTTCCCGATCGCCTCCGACGGCGACTTCGAGGCCGTCCGCGAGGTATCCCGCACGATCCGCGGCATCAAGGTTGCCGGCCTGGCGCGCGCCTGCGCCGCCGACATCACCCGGGCGGCTGCCGCCCTCGAGGGGGCCGACCACCCCGTCATCCACACCTTCATCGCCACCAGCGACATCCACCTCCGCCACAAGCTGCGCAAGCCCCGCGAGCAGGTCCTCCACGAGGCGGCCGAGGCGGTGCGGCTCGCGCGCCGCTACGTCGACGAGGTGGAGTTCTCGGCCGAGGACGCGACGCGCAGCGACGTGGACTACCTGTGCGCGGTCGCCGCCGAGGTCGTCGCCGCCGGCGCACGCACCTTCAACGTCCCCGACACGGTCGGCTACTGCGTTCCCGACGAGTTCTCCCGCATCGTGTCGCGCGTCGTCAGCGAGGTGGGCGGGGCGGCCACCGTCAGCGTGCACTGCCACAACGACCTCGGCCTGGCCGTGGCCAACTCGCTCGCGGCGGTGCAGGCGGGCGCCCGCCAGGTGGAGTGCACCATCAACGGCATCGGCGAGCGGGCCGGCAACTGCGCGCTCGAGGAGATCGTGATGGTGCTGCGCGTCCGGGCCGACCGCATGCCCTTCGAGACCGGCATCAATACGCCGCGCCTCTACCCGGCCAGCCGCCTGCTCAGCAGCCTCATCTCCTTCGGGCCGCAGCCGAACAAGGCGATCGTCGGCCGCAACGCGGTCGCCCACGAGGCCGGGCTCCACCGGGACGGCGTCCTCCAGGTGCGGACGAGCTACGAGAGCATGGATCCCG
>JARKSS010000162.1 GCA_029974175.1 Vicinamibacterales bacterium | reverse complement strand
GGTTCGGGCTGGAACGGCGAACCGCCAGCCGGCAGGGCGGCCGGTCGAAGCGTCCCGGAACCAGCTGCCCCTGTAATCGAGGTAGCGGAACTGAAATCCGCCCGCCAGGCTGGGCGGGCGTCTACGCCTGCTGCACCCCGGCACCGCGCCGGTAACGCCGGCTCCAGGCCGACAGGGTCTCTGCCCGTTCGCGCGCCTCGGGCTCCGCCGTCAGCGTATCCACGGGCCACGGCAGGCGCCAAGTCCAGTTGTGGTCTCCCCGCGTGGCTGGCAGGTTGATCCGATCGCGCCAGCCGAAGACGTCCTGGATGGGAAGCAGCAGGAAGTCCGACCCCGACGCGACGAGCACTTCGAGCAGGACGTCGCGCACCCGCGGGGAGAACGGGATCGGGGTGCTCGCGCCGGGCAGCAGCGCGGCCACCGACGGCAGCCGCAGCACCTTCTCCTGTTCGGCCGGCTCGAGCGAGTCCCACCATTCCGCGAGGGTCTCGGTGTCGTGCGTCCCCGAGGCGGCAACCGACACGGCCGGATAGGCTGCCGTGTCGCGGAACGGTTGCCCGGGTTCGTCCCACTCACGCTCCCACCGGAGCACCTTGTACCCGGGCACATCGAGCCGGGCCAGCGAGGCGCGGACGAACGTCGGGATCGTTCCCAGGTCCTCGGCGATAATCCGCACCCCGGGCTCGGCGAACAGGCGCAGCACCGTCTCGCCGAGCTGCAGCTGCTCGTCCTCGGTGGCGGGCGTGAAGAACGGCTGCTCGTCGCCGCCTGGGAACACGTAGGTGCGGTAGAAGCCGACGAGGTGATCGACCCGGTAGCCGTCGTAGAGGTCGGCGCTCCGGCGCGCCCGGGCCCGCAGCCAGGCGAAGTCGCTCGAGCGCATCACGTCCCACCGGTAAACGGGGAGCCCCCAGTTCTGACCGGTCTCGCTGAACGCGTCCGGCGGCGCGCCCACCGACGCATCGGTGCGGAAGGCGTCGGCGTTGGCCCAGACGTCGGCGCTGTCGCCGTCCACCATGAACGGCAGGTCGCCGAGCAGCGCCACGGGCCGCATCGCACGCTTGGCCGCCTGCCACTGCTCGTCGGCCACCCACTGCAGCCAGCGCCTGTACATGATCTCGCCGGCCAGCTCGCGAGATGCTTCCTCGAGCGCGCGAGTCTCGCGGGCGCGGACGCCCTCGGGCCATTCCGTCCACGGGCGCTCGGCCTCGCGCGCGTGCAGGGCCCGAAAGAGCGCGTAGTCGTCGAGCCACCAGGCCTGCTGGTCGCCCCAGCGCCTGAAGGCCTCGGCGCGGGCGGTGCCGCGTGCCCACTCGGTCTCGCGGAACCGTTCGAAGGCGGCGCGAAGCGCCTGTCGCTTCAAGCTCCGCACGAGGCCATAGTTCACCATCCGGCATCGCCGCGCCTGCTCGAGCTCCTCGCGCCACCCGGCCTCCATCGCTTCCTCGCCTCCGGCGGCCTGGAAGTCGGTCACCTCGCGCAGACCGATGTAGATGGGGTCGATGGCCATCGCGGTCATCGCGGAGTACGGCGAGGTTTGTCCGACCGCGACCTCGTTGATCGGCAGCAGCTGCAGCAGGTCCTGCCCGGCGCTCATCAGCCAGGAGGAGAAGACCGGGATGTCGGGGATTTCGCCGATGCCCCAACTGGCACGCGAAGGGATCGAGAAGAGCGGCACGACGAGGCCGCCATGGCGGCCCTGGAGCGGTCTGGGGTGTGTCACGGTGCGCACCGTTAGCAGCCGAGCGACAGTCGAGCGATCAGCCGTGAAACCCCTTCGTCGAAGGACGCGGGGGGCGGCAGCAGGCTGAGCACGAGGAACGCCTCGCGCGGGAAGTCGAAGAAGTAACCCGGGTGGACCAGCACGCCGTCCTGGCGGAGCAGGTCGAGCACGATCGTTTCCTCGGGGCGCGTGGCCGGCACGCGGAGCACCGCCGACCAGCCGCCCTCGACGCGGAGTACCGTGCACGGCGACGGGGCGGACACCTCGCGCAGGCGCGCCAGGTTGCGGCGCACCCGCTCGGCAATCGCGCGGTGGACCGCCTGCCCGGCTGCAAGGAGCAAGCCGGCAGCCTGCTGCACCGGCGTCGAAACCGACAGGTACGCATCCGCCACAACCTCGAGTCTCGCGAGCGCCGCATCGAGCAGCCGCGGCGGGCCGCCGGCGGCGATCCAGGCCAGCTTCAGCTGAGGCAGGCCGACCGACTTCGAGAGCCCGCCGAGCGAGAAGGTGAGGGCCCGGGTTTGCGCGAGCACCCGGCAGCCGTCGGCGGCCGGCTCGAGCGGGTAGTCGGCGAACACCTCGTCGCCGACGACGGCCAGGCCCTTCGAGGCGGCGAGCGCGGCCAGGCGGTCGAGGTCGCCACGACGCAGTACGCTCCCAGTCGGGTTGTTCGGGCTCACCACCAGGATGGCCCTGGCGCGGGGACCCACCGAGCGCTCCAACGCCTCGAGGTCGACCGACCACGACCCGTAGTACTCGAGCGGGTAGGTCCGCGGAACGACGCCGTCGAGCCGGGTCAGGTGATCGAAGAGCGGGTAGCTCGGCACCGGGACCAGCACCTCGTCGCCTGGATCGCACAGGAGCTTGAAGAGAAAGGAATAGGCCTCGCTGGTACTCGAGGTCAGCACCACGTGCGCGGCGGACACGGCCAGGCCGCTGGCCTGGTAGGTGGCGGCAACCGCCTCGCGGGCGGCGGGCAACCCGAACGGGTGCGGTTCGTACACGAGCGAGGCCGGCCGCGCCAGCGGCGCCAGCAGCTCG
Organism: Vicinamibacterales bacterium; assembly: GCA_029974175.1. Taxonomy (GTDB): domain Bacteria; phylum Acidobacteriota; class Vicinamibacteria; order Vicinamibacterales; family Fen-181; genus JARKSS01. The sequence goes on along the minus strand of JARKSS010000162.1, from coordinate 229 downwards.
GGCGGAGCGGTGAGACCGGCGCGCGTCGGGTTCGTCTCGGTGAGATCGAGCACCTCCCCGCCGCGCGCCCGGATCGCCTCGAGGGCCCGTGCGAGCGCGTTGGGCGCAAGGTCGGCCGGGATGCGCGAGGAGAACATGGTCAGGCAACTACGTTAAACTACGGCAAGGGTCCGAAGACACGGTTTTTGCCGCGCGGCAAGCGCCGCGCGCGGAGCTGACGCGATGCTTC
>JARKSS010000143.1 GCA_029974175.1 Vicinamibacterales bacterium | reverse complement strand
GCCCAGCTCGCCCTCCACGAGGTGGACGTCGTCTTGTCGGACACGCCCGTCCCGCCCACCGTGCGGGTGCGCGCCTACAACCACCTGCTCGGCGAGTGCGGGCTCACCTTCTTTGCGGCCCCCTTGGCGGCGCGCCGGCTGAGGCGCCGCTTTCCTGCCTCGCTGGAAGGACAGCCGTTCCTGCTGCCCGGCGAGGGCAGCGTGCTGAGGCGCCAGCTCGAGGATTGGCTGCAGCAAGCGGGCATCCGGCCGGCCGTGGTCGGCGAGTTCGACGACCCGGCGCTGATGAAGGTGTTCGGCGAGAACGGCGCCGGGGCCTTTGCCGCCGCGTCGGCCATCGAGCCGGAGATCAGGCGGCAGTACCGCGTCGTGCCCATCGGGCGGGTCGAGTCGGTGCGCCAGCAGTTCTACGCGATCTCGGCCGAGCGGCGGCTCAAGCACCCCGCCGTGGCGGTCATCGTGGAACGGGGACGGGAGCTCTGAGCCGCGCCCTGAGCCTCGAGTCGTGAACCGTGAGCCTTTGAGCCGTGAGCCTTCCGTGAGCCGTGAGCCTTGAGAGCCGTGAGCCATATTCTGGTAGACATTCGACCCGACTTCAGGTAGAGTGTCTACCCATGTCGGACGAGGAACGCCTCACGCTCCTGCAGGGCACGCTCGACATGCTGATCCTGCGCACGCTGCGCTGGGGACCGGCGCACGGCCAGGCGATCGCGCGCTTCATCCAGGACACCTCCGGCGACGCGCTCCTGGTCGAGCACGGCTCGCTGTATCCCGCGTTGCAGCGCCTGCAGCAGAAGCGCTGGATCGTGGCCGAGTGGGGCGCCTCGGACAACAACCGCCGCGCGAAGTACTACAGGCTCACACCCGCCGGCCGCCGCCAGCTCGCCCGCGAGCACTCGAACTGGGAGCGGCTGGTCGAAGCCATCGGCCGGATCATGCACCCTGCCGCGCAGGACAAGCCGTAGCGCCGACGCCCCGGACTTCGCCCGACTCACGCGCGCCTCCGCCTGCCGTTTTCGCTGAAGGGGCCGATGCCATGCGACGCCTGTTCGATCGGATCCGCTGGAGCCTCCGGGGCGACCGCGACCTCGACGAGGAGATTCGCGCGCACCTCGAGATAGAGGCGTCGCAGCTCGAGGCCGAGGGACTGACGCCGGACGCCGCCTGGGCCGCGGCCCGCCGCCGCTTCGGCAGCCCTACCCTCGCCAGGGAGAACAGCCGCGAGGTCTCGGCCATCGCGCCGCTCGAGACCTGGCTCCAGGACGTCCGCTTTGCCCTGCGTCTTCTCGCCCGGGGCCCGCTTTTCACCCTGACCGCTGTCGTCTCGCTTGCGCTGGGCATCGGGGCCGCGGTCGCCGCATTCAGCCTGCTCGACACGGTGCTGCTGCGGCCCCTCCCGGTGACCGACCCGCAGCAGCTCGTCCTGCTCCGCTGGGTGTCGGGAGCGCGCGGCGACCTGTTGGCCGAATCGATCAACGGCTGGCTCGGCCTGGACGGCGACGGCCAGCGAACCTCCACCTCGTTCTCGTACTCAGCGTACAAGGACCTCGCCGAGCACCAGTCATCGCTGACCGGCCTGATCGCCTTCGCCGAGATCCCCGACCTCCTCGTCGGAACCGGTGCCGAAGCAGACGTCAGCACCGGGCAGTACGTGTCGGGGTAGGGTTGATCCCATGGTCGCGCTGCGGCGCGACTGACCGTCAGCCGGCGCTCTCGTGCAGCCGCCGCGCCCCAGCAGGCGGAACGCGACCCGGCGCTACTTCGCCTCGCCCTGGCACTCGGGGCACTGGTAGCGGACGAACTCGAGCCACTCGGCCAGCTCGTCGCCGCGGGCGAGGCCGGCCGCCGTCGGTGCCGACTGCGCGAACTGGACCTCGCCCCACTTGTCCGCGACGACGAGGCCAGGCCTGCCGACGCCGGACACCTCGTCCGGCGTGATCACCCACACCGTGTCGTCGCCAGAGGTCCGGGCGGCTGCGCCGGTCCAATCGGGCAGGCGACGGCCGGCCTCGGGGTCGTCGCCGGGCAGAACGATCAGCACCAGGTTCTTCCGCTGCCAGACATCGCTGTACCTGAAGGGCTGGCCGGCAACCGTCGTCACCCGGAAATGCGGCATCTCGTCGCCTGGCGCCAGCCGCGTGACCTCTCGCTCACTTGACCCGGTTGGGTTCTGTTCGTACGGCATCTCGCGCTCCCCGGCAGCCTCCAGTGGCACAGGCGTCACGCCTGCGGCGC
>JARKSS010000130.1 GCA_029974175.1 Vicinamibacterales bacterium | reverse complement strand
GTGCGCCGCGGCCGCCTCCTTCTGCCCGCGCGACAGGCGGTGCAGCCGGCGAAGCAACGCGATCTCGGCCTCGAGGCCGGCCCGGTAGCGGTCGATCGTCTGGTCGAGGTCGTCGGTCACAGCCCTGTCCGCGGCGTGGCGATCTCGGCCCACGCCTCGCGCAGCGGCGTGAGGATGCGTATGGCTTCGTCGATCGCCGTCATGTCCTTGTGCGTGGCGACTTCCAGGAGCCGCGACGTGAGGTACGTGTAGAGGGCATCGAGCCTTGTGGCGATGTCGCGCCCCTCGCGCATGTTCAGGCTGGACTGCAGCTCGCCGATGATCGCCAGGGTGCGGGACACGGCTTCCCGCCGGGCGTGAGCGTCGCCCTGGGCAACGGCGCGCTGGGCCTGCCGGAGGAAACGGAGTGCGCCGTCGTAGAGCAGGACGACGAGTTCGAGCGGTGAACGCGACAGCACCTGCATCTCTTGATAGGCCCGCGCGCCACGCGCCTGCAACCCTTCCATCTGGAGCTCCTGCCTGCGGTTGGCCTAGAACAAGCTGTACTGGCTTCCCAGCGAAATGAGGGCGCTGCCCTGGGTGTTCAGCTGGGCAATGATGCTGTCGGCGGCAGCGTACTCCCGCTGCAGCGCCGCGCGCCGCACTTCCAGGCGGCGCTCGAAACTCTCGATCCGCCTTGCGAGCGCGTCGAGCTGCTCCGAGATGCGTGACTGCGCTCCCTGCAGCAGGCCGCCAGTGCGCGTGTACCCGTCGAGGAGTCCGATGAGAGCCCCGAACGCCCCCGATCCCTGGCTCGTGCCGAACAAGGCGGACAGGCCCGTAGGATCCTGCTCGAGCGCCGTCTCGAACGCCGACTCGTCGAGGGTCAGCTTGCCGGAACGGTCGAACCCGAGCCCGGCCTGGGAGAGGTACGCGTACGCCCCCCCGGTCGAGTACTCGGAGGAGAGCACTTGCTGCATCTCGCGCCGCAGGCCGCGCAGGAGCGAATCGCGGCCGATCGCCTTCGTGTCGCCCTCGCGCGACGCCGCGAGCTGGTCGCTGTAGTAGGCCACGAAGTCGTTGAAGGCCTCGATGAACTTGTCCACCCGTTCGCGGATGCCCTGGTTGTCGGGAACGACGCCGATCGTGACCGTCGTACCCGGTGCCTCCCGCATCAGCTGGAGCGAGACACCCGGGATGGCCTCCTCGATCAGGTTGGTGGCGCTCGTCATCGCGATGCGGTTGACCGAGAAGGAGGCATCGGCCGCCGCCATCGCGTTGTCACCGGCGGTGTCGCCGCTCACGCCGTTGCCGTCCTCGTCGCCGAAGACGATCGGCGAGGCCCCGCCCGCCAGGTTGTTGACGATGGTGAAGGCGTTGGCGCTGCCGGTCTCCTTGCCGGTGAGGACCAGCCTGTAGGAACCGGGTGCGGTGGCGACGATGCTGGCGGTGACGCCGATGCGTTCGGTGTCGTTGATGGCCTCGGCCAGACCCTGCAGGGTCACGTCGGCGGTGATGGCCACCTCGACCCCGCCAATCGTGAGCGTCCCGCCGCTGGCGACAATCGTTTCGTTCTTGTCGGGCGCCCAGCTGGTCGAGGCCGTGACCTGCGCCCGCGCGAGCGAGTTCACCACCAGGTCGTAGGTCCCGGCCAGCGCCGCGCTCGTCGCGCCGACCGAGGCGATCGAGTCGTCCGAGCTGATGGCGGTGCGCCCGGAAACGGCGCCGGCCGTTGCGAGCTTCTCGGCGGCGTCGGACAGGGCGGCCAGCTTGGTTGCCAGGGTCTTGTAGGCAGTCGCCTGCGACTCCAGCGACGACTGCTTGTCCTCGAGGACCTGCAGCGGCTGCCTTTCCTGCGCCATGACGGCGTTCAGGATCACGTTGAAGTCGATCTGGTTGAACCCGCTGAACGTGACCGATGCCACGAGCCCTCCCTATCGCGTGCCCGTCGCGGGGTTCCGCGCGGTGCTCCCGCCGACGTCATGCCAAAACCGATCCATCCCTGCCTTGGTCTGACGCGCGGATGCCGCCAGGCCGGCTCCACTGTGCATCCGGCCTGGCGGCATCCATGCCCGATGAAGGGCCGTGGGCAGCCTTTGCGCGCCCCGCTTCCGGATTACCCGCGGAGCAGCGCGAGGACTGCCGAACCGTTGTTGTTGGCCTGGGCCAGCGAGGCGATGCCGGCCTGCTGCAGGACCGAGTACCGCGACAGGTTGGCCGCTTCCTGGGCCATGTTCGCGTCGCGGATCCGGCTTTCGGCGCCCGTCGTGTTGACGATCTGCGACTTCGCGAGCGAGATCGCGAACTGGAGCCGGTTCTCCAGGGCACCGATGGTGCCCTGCACGCTTCCGAGCGCGGAGACCGCGGACGAGATGGCCTGCACCGCCGTCTGCGCGGCGGCCTGCGCCGTCAGGGACAGCCCCTCGAGGCCCAGCGCCGACGTCGTCACGGCCCCAATCGTGCCGTTCACGACGCCGTGCTCGCCGTCGTTGCTCATGAACACCGAGAACGACGTGCTCGAGGCGAGCCCCGCCACGTTGGCCTCGCGCGTGATCTCCGCGAGGACGTCGGTGAACTCCTGCTGGAGGGTGGCGCGGCTGGCATCGGTCGTCGTCGAGGTGGCCGCCTGGGTGGCCAGGGTCGCGAGGCGGTCGAGCAGCGTCGAGATGTTGGCCAGCGCGCCGTCCTTGATCTGGAGGTCCGACAACCCGTCGTTGGCGTTGCGGACACCCTGGTTCATGATGGCGATTTCCTGGCGGTAGTAGTTCGCCACCGCCAGTCCGGCGGCGTCGTCACCGGAGCTGTTGATGTACAAGCCGCTCGACAGGCGGGTCATCGCCTTGTTGAGGCCCAGGGCGGTGGACTGCAGGTTCACCTGCGCGAGTTCCGACTCCAGATTCCTGACGGCTGAGAACGATGCCATGGCTCTTCCTCCTTGAAGGACAGTCGCCCGCGTCCCTGCGGGCATTCCACGCCGCCGGCTCTCGCGGCGCACACATGTAATCGGGCATCGTCGAAACTTCTTGAGCGCCTCGAGTTCCGTCGGGGGGCCGACCGGGGTGTCGGCGCCCCGGCGCTGGAGCGGCCTGCTGCCTGCCGCCACCGAGCCCGCCGTGTCCGAAAAGCGGGCTTGCCCCTCCCCTGCAAGGGGCACGGCGTTTGCCTCACTGGCCCTCGAGAAACGCACGCACCGGATGGACGACGCGCTCTTTGCACACAACCTCGAAGCTCTCGAGTCCCTCTCCCCCGAGGCCGCCGCCCGCGTTCGCGCCGCGGACGTCTCGGGCATCGTCCCAGCCACGGCTGCCTCGGGCGCGGTCATCCTGGAAGACGAGGGGCGGGCACTCGACAGCCGCCGCGACCCTGTCGCCGCCGCCGAGCGGCTGGCCGGCAGCGTCACGGCAGACCACGTCGTGCTGAGTGGGTTCGGGAGCGGGTACGTGGCCGAGGCGCTGCTGCGGCGCGGGGTCCACGTCGCGGCGGTGATCGACGCGGCCCCGAGAACCCTGGCGGCTGCGATGCGCGCCCGGGACCTGTCCCCGGTGCTGCGGGCCGCTCCAATTGCCTTCCTCGAGGACCTTGGGAAGCCGGTGGCCCTGGCGGCGCTGCGCAGGCGGGCGGAGGTGGCGGTCGGCCATCCGGCCAGCGTGCAGTCCAGCCCCGAGCTGCGCGAGCTGCTGCAGAAGTGGACGTCCATCCGCGTGTCGGGCCGGCGTCCGCGGGTACTGGTGGTCGGGCCCATTTACGGCGGCTCGCTCGAGATCGCACGTTCCAGCCAGGCGGCCTGCCGCTCGTGTGGCGCCGAGGTTCGCTTTCTCGACTTCTCCGCGTTCTCGGACGGGCGGACCATGTTCGACGGGCTTCCCCTGCCGAAGGCCGCGAGGAACGGCCTGGCGGGAAGCCTGGTGACGCTGCTCGGCGATGCGG
>JARKSS010000123.1 GCA_029974175.1 Vicinamibacterales bacterium | reverse complement strand
ACCAGATCGACGCCGCCCCACTGCTCGACCACGCGTTGCCATGCGGCAGCCACGGCGTCCAGGTCGGTCACGTCCATCGGCACGCCGATGACCGCCCGTCCGAACCCACCCGCCAGCTCCGAAACCAGTGACTCGAGCCCCTCGCCGGGGAGGTCGGTGGCAGCCACGAGGCAGCCGGCCTCGAGGAGCGCGCGGCAGATCCCCGAGCCGATGGCCCCCGCCGCGCCGGTCACGATCGCCACCTCGCCCGCGAGAGCGCCATCCTCCCGGCCGGCAAGCTTCGCGTGCTGCAGCGTCCGGTACTCCATGTGGAACAGATCGCGCTCCGGCAGCCCCTCGTACGTGGCGCACCCCGCGAGGCTCGCCTTCACGGCGAGCGTGTGCGCGGTGATGTCGCGGGCAATCTCCGCCTCGCGCAGGTCGCGCCCCGCGCAGAAGGCGCCGACGCCGGGGACGAGCACCACGCGCGGGAGCGCCTCGAAGGCGTCCAGCTCGCGAGGCATCATCGAGGCGTGCCGCTGCAGGTACTCGCGATAGCGCGCCGCGTACGCATCGATGGCCGAGCGGAAGGCGTCGGCCATGGCCGGCCCGTCGCTTGCCGCCTCGAGCGTCGCCCACGCGGGCCACGGACCCGTCCGGATCAGGTGATCCGAAGTCAGCGGTCCCGCCAGGGCTGCTTCGCGCATGCCGGGGGACGCGAGCATCTCGAGAACGTCGGGTGCTGCCAGGGTTTGCAGGACGACCCGCCTCCGCCTCCCGGTTGCCTCGTCTCTCGGCCCGGCCAGAAGGCCGCGCAGGACCGGCGCCGCAGCAACGATCCTCTCCCTCGCCCCGGCCGCCTGGTCTGTCGAGACGAGGCGGGCCCGGGCGTGACCGGCCAGAAACGCCTCGGCCCTGGAAACGAGCTCGATGGTTGCCTCGTACGACTCGCGGGCGTCGCGGCCCCACGTCACCAGGCCGTGACGGGCCCAGACCATTGCTCGCGCCGCCGGCGCCGCCTCGAACGCGTCGGCCGCCGCCTTGGCCAGCTCGAAGCCCGGCGTGACGTAGGGCAGCACGATCACGCTCTCCCCGAGCACCTCGCGGGCGAGGGCCTCGCCTCCCGGGCGATTGGTGAGCGCCAGCACCGCATCGGCGTGGGTGTGATCGATGAACCGATGGGGAAGGAAAGCGTGGACGAGCGCCTCGATCGACGGCGCGCCGGCGCACGGACGCAACAGCTGCCGGCGCAGCTCCCAGGCCATCTCGTCATCGCCGAGGCGCTCGAGGGCGCGCAGCCGTCGCAGCGGCGCGAGGGCGAGGCAGACGTGACCGTCGGGCGCGATCGCGGCCAGATCGGCGCCCGAGGCCTTGACGAAGAGCGCCTCGTGACGGTCGCCAAGGACGTCGGCGGCTTCAGCCTTGACCGAGGTATTGCCGCCGCCGTGCAGCACCAGGTTGGGCTCGGCACCCAGCAGCCGGGCCGAGTACGTGCGCAGCGCGAGCGCCTCGCCCCAGGCGGGGCCGTGCTCGTCAACGAAGCGGCGAGCCTCAGCGTCGTTCCAGAGTGATTTCATGAGCGCAATCAGCCCACGGGCCGAACGACGGGGGCAAGCAGCCCGACTACGCGCCCGTGCCGGACAGGGGCGAGGCCTGTCCTACCGAGCTCCCACCGCGGCAAGCATCGACCGGGCGTTCTCGGCCGCCTGACGGCCATCGAACACCGCGCTGCCGGTGACGAGCAGATCGGCGCCAGCCTTGGCGATGTCAGCCGCGTTGGCGCGCGTCACCCCGCCGTCCACGCAGACGATCGTCCCTTCCTTCCCCGAGCTGGCCACCAGGTCCCGCACCTGCCGCAGCCGGTCGAGCGTCGCCGGGATGAAGGCCTGCCCTCCCCAACCCGGGTTGACGGCCAGCAGCACCACCATCTCCGCTTCCGGCAGCAGCGGCTCGATCGAGGAAACCGGGGTGCCGGGGTTCAGCGCGATCCCACGGACGACGCGGCGGGAAGGATCCGCGGCGTGCGGCATCTGGCCGAGCGACTGGAGCACGCGGTGAACGTGGATCGACGACTCCACGTGAACCGTCACGATGTCGGCGCCCGCCGCGACGTAGTCGCCCACCTTCTCCAACGGGTCGCGGATCATCAGGTGCACGTCCTTCAGCAGCGGCGTCCGGCGCAGCGCCTTCACGAAGGGAGGGCCGACCGTCATCATCGGCGTGAAGCAACCGTCCATCACGTCCACGTGGACCAGCTTCACGCCGGCCTCCTCGAGCACCTTCAGCTCGGTGCCGAGCGAAAGCAGGTCGGCGGTCAGGAGGCCGACACTGACGGTCGGACACACCGCCGGGAGAACCGCGGCCGGCCCCGTCATACGCCCGCCCGATCGCGCGTCGCCTGCGCGAGCTCCTGGTACAGCTCGTACGCGTGCTCGGGCTTCATCAGCTCGTGGACCACCTTCTGCACCGCCTGGATCATCGCCGCCGGGGCGGCCGACTGGAAGATGTTGCGGCCCATGTCCACGCCGGCGGCTCCCTCGTTCACGGCCCGGAACGCCATGGTGAGCGCCTCGAGCTCGGGCAGCTTCTTCCCGCCGGCCATCACGATGGGCACCGGGCACGAGGCAGTGACGGTCTCGAAGCCGTTCGGGACGTAGTAGGTCTTGACGAACTGCGCGCCGAGCTCGGCGCAGATGCGCGTGGCGAGGCGGAAGTACTGGGCGTCGCGGACCATGTCCTTCCCCACCGCGGTCACCCCCAGCGTCGGGATGCCGTAGCGGTTGGCCATGTCCACCATCCGCGTCATGTTGTTGACGGTCTGGGTTTCGTACTCCCCGCCGATGTACACCTGGATGGCCATCGCGGCGACGTTCAGCCGGAGGCCGTCCTCGATGTCCACCGCGATCAGCTCGTTCGACAGCTCCTTGCGGATGCTGGGGCCCCCGCTGGCGCGCAGCACGATGCCGCGGCCGAAGGACGGGGGGATCGTCGTGCGCAGGATGCCGCGCGTGAGCATCAGCGCGTCGGCGTACGGGAGCAGCGGCACGATATTGACGTCGATCCGTTCGAGCCCGGACGTTGGCCCCAGGAAGTAGCCATGATCGATGGCCAGCATCACCGTGCGGCCGGACCGGGGGTTGAAGATCCGCGCGAGCCGGTTCTGCATCCCCCAGTCGAGCGCCCCCGCGCCCTTGAGAAAGAACGGCTCGTTCCGGGCGGGAACGTCGAGATGGTAGTCCTTGGTGTCCTTGAGGTTGTCCAGATCGGCCATGTTCAGGCTGCTCCTTCGGCCGGCTCCCCGAGGTGACGCCGCGCGGCGTCGGCGATCTCGGTCGCCCAGGCGGTGATCTGCTGCTGGTCCTGACCCTCGATCATGACGCGAAGCAGGGGCTCGGTGCCGGAGTACCGGACCACCAGGCGACCGTTCGCGCCAAGCCGCCGCTCGACCTCGTTCATCACGGCGGTCATCTCGGGAATCCCTTGCAGTTCGCGCTTCTCCTTCACGCGGACGTTGACGAGGACCTGGGGGTAGGTGATCAGCTCGCCGGCGAGATCGCCGAGCTCGCGCGCCGTCTCGGCCATCACCTGCAGGACGTTGAGCGCGGTCACCAGGCCGTCGCCGGTGAACAGGAAATCGGAAAAGATCACGTGGCCCGACTGCTCGCCGCCGAGCGAGAGGTTGCGCGCGATCAGCTCCTGCATCACGTGCTTGTCGCCGACGGGGCACCGCACCAGCCCGATCCCCGATTCACGAAGCGCGATCTCGAGGCCGATGTTGCTCATGATGGTGGCGACGATCGCGTTGCCGCGCAGGCGGCCAGCCGCCTGCAGGTGACGCGCGGCCAGCAGCAGCACGCCGTCGCCGTCCACGATGCGTCCCGAGGCGTCGGCGAAGATGGCCCGGTCGCCGTCGCCGTCGAACGCGACACCGAGCCGGCAGCCCTGCGCGACAACCGTGCGGGCCAGGGCGGCCGGCTTGGTCGAGCCGCATTCCAGGTTGATGTTCCGCCCGTCGGGTTCGCATCCCAGCACGACGAGGTCGAACCCCAGCTCGCGGAACAGGCGCGGCGCAATCGCCGAGGTGGCGCCGTTGGCGCAGTCCACCGCCAGCCGCAGGCCCGCAAGGCTGCCGGCCGCGGGCAGCGCCATCCGCACGTGCTCGAGGTACGGCGCCGTGAGGTCGAGGTCCTCGAGCGGCGCCGGTTCCCCGTCGGGCACCTGCCACGACCGGTCCGCCACGATCGCCTCGACGGCCCGCTCGAGCTGCTCGGTGAACTTCTCCCCGGCCCCGGAGAAGACCTTGATGCCGTTGTCCTCGAACGGGTTGTGGGAGGCGGAGATCACCACGCCGGCGTCGAACGCCTGCTCGCGCGCGAGGTACGCCACCGCCGGGGTGGAGATGACGCCCGCGCTGACGATCGAGCCGCCGGCGCTCCTGGCCCCGTGCGCGAACTCCCGCGCGATCCAGCTCCCGGATTCACGCGTGTCGCGGCCCACCAGGAGGCGATGCCGCCCGTGCCCGGCGGGCAGCGCCCGGACGAGCGCGGCGCCGAGGCGACGGACGGTCTCGACATCCAGGGGATAAGCGCCGGCCCGGCCGCGAACGCCGTCGGTGCCGAAGAGTCTGTGCGCCATGATTTTGCTCGGTTGGACGGGCAGGCTAGCGGACCACCCGCACGCGCACCCGGGCGGGCTGGATGCGGAGCACCTCGTAGTCCTGCGGCGGTGCGACCCGGACCGGGAGATTGTACCGGCCCGGTCCGAGGCCAGCAAGGTCCACGAAGGCGCCGACCGCGTCGGCCCGAAGTTCGTCCAGCACTTCCTTGCGGCCCTTGGTGAGGACCGTCACCACTGGAGGAACCGACTGCGCGCTCAGCCCCCGGCCGATGTTGTGGAAGCGCACCGGGACGTTGAGGACGGCGCGCTGCACCGGCACCGGGAGGATCTCCACCGTGATCCGCGCGGTCACGGGTTCCTGCAGGCGCACCCGGGGGTCGGCCACCCCGACGGTGGCCGACTCGCGAACCGCGCGCCGCGCCCCCTCGATCGACACCGGATCGGTGATGGCCTCCTTGATGTCGCGCAGGGCGCTTTCGGGTCCGACAACGACGACCGACGCCGGGTCGGAGGTGACGCTGCCGGCCTTGTACCCTTCGGCCGGCTCGCCCTCGATCGTCGGCACGACGCTGACCGTGCGCGACCCGCTCCGCTCGAAAACCAGCGGGATGGTGCCCGGCGACACCTGGGTCACCTCCACGCCGAACGGCGCGCGGACGTTCTGCGGCGTGAGATGGAACAGCCGCCGGCCCGGCCGGGCCGACGCCAGGTCGAGCACGGCCACCACCTCGGCTGGCGACAACTGGCGCAGCAGACCGCCGGCGCCGCGGACGCGCACGTCCACCGCCCCGGGGGGAGTCTCGACGAGCACAAGGCTCTCGGGGGTGTTCTGCAGCTCGAGCGGCGCTCGCACGCTCCGCTCCACGGTTTCCTCGCCCGCGACGACGAACCACAGCGCGGCAGCGATGGCCACCGAGATGAACTTGAGGCCGAGGTGGCGAAACGGGTGGTAGTAGGCCATCAGTCGTACAGCCCGCGCTTCTCGCGCGGCCTCGGCTCGCGGGCCGCCAGCAGCTCCCTGAGGCGGGTCCTCAGGGTGTCAGCGGCAATGCCGACCTCGATGCGTCCCTCGAGCGCAACCGAGATCCGGCCGGTCTCCTCGGACACGATGACCGCCAGCGCGTCGGTCTCCTCGGTCAGGCCGATGGCAGCGCGGTGCCTGGTCCCGAAATCCTTGCTGACCACCGGGTTGATCGTCAGCGGCAGGAAGCAGGCCGCCGCCGCCACCCGGTTGCCCTGGACGATGACCGCCCCGTCGTGCAGCGGGGTGCCCGGCTTGAAGATCGTGACCAGCAGGTCGTTGGTCACCGTCGCATCGAGCGGGATGCCGCCCTCGATGTAGTTGCGCAGGCCGATGTCCCGCTCGATCGCGATGATGGCCCCCACGCGCTGCGACGCGAGCACGCCAGCCGCGACCGCGATCTCCTCGATCACGTCGTCGCCCGCTTCGCCCCGGCCGAAGTAGCCGGCAAACGGCGTGCGGCCGAAGTGCGCGAGCGTCCGGCGGATGTCGGCCTGGAACAGGACGATCAGAGCGAAGACGACGTAGCCGATCATGTTGCGGATCAGCCAGTTCACCGTGGTGAGGTGGCCGAGGCGCGAGAGGTAGAAGAGCGCCAGCAGCAGCCCCGCGCCAAGCCCCATCTGGACTGCCCGGGTCCCGCGGATCAGCTTGAGAATCTCGTAGATCGCCACCGACACGATCAGGATGTCGAGGACATCCCACCAGCCGAGACGCTGAAGTATGCCGAGCAGTGCGTCCATGCGGTGGCGCCGGGGTTTGAAGTTGGGGCGTTTACCGGGCGCCGGGGCGACCCGCCCGGCGGATCGCATCGGCGACGCGCGCGACCTGCACCATCTCGGCGACGGCGTGGACGCGCACCACGTGGGCGCCGCCGAGAATCGCCGCCGCGACGGCCGCAGCGGTCCCCCAGTCGCGTTCGGCCGCGGGGCGCTCGCCGACGGCCGCCTGGAGGAACGACTTGCGCGAGGGGCCCACGAGCAGCGGACGGCCGAGGACGGCCAGCTCCCTGAGGCCCGCCAGCACCTCGTAGCTGTGGCCGGCGCGCTTGGCAAAGCCGATGCCCGGGTCGAGCACGATTGCCTCCCGGGGCACACCGGCGCGGGCGGCCCGCTCCATCGCCTGGCCCAGTTCGTGCCGGACCTCG
>JARKSS010000531.1 GCA_029974175.1 Vicinamibacterales bacterium | reverse complement strand
CCGGGCGTGACGAGGTTCGGGGAGGTGCGATTCGATGCGACCCCGGACGCTGCGGGTTGGGGATTCCGGTGCGGTGTGCTTCGCACCAGGGCTGTGCATGTGGGTGTGGGTGCTGCACCGCAGCAGTGCGGGCGGTGGGGGTTGGGCGGCGCTTTGGTCGGATCGATCGCCCCCAGGCGCTGGCATGTTTGATGCTTATTCTTCCTCGAGCCCCTGGCCAACGGCGGTCGGGTGAGCGGCAGCGAGTGCTGCCGCAGCGTTTTACGGTCTGGTGGACAACGGCGTCCATTCCACTCGCCCCCTGCTGGGGATCGAGCGGGATGGGCGCCGTTTTCATTCCGACCCAATCGGCCTTGTTGCGGAGAAACCCCATGAAGAAGATGAAACTCGTGCTGGTCGGCAACGGTATGGCGGGCGTGCGCACGATCGAGGAGCTGCTGAAGCTCGCGCCCGACCTCTACGACATCACCGTGTTCGGCGCCGAGCCGCACGGCAACTACAACCGCATCCTGCTCTCGCCGGTGCTGGCGGGCGAGATGACGCTGCCCGAGATCATGCTCAACGATCTCGACTGGTACGGCGACAACGGCATCACGCTGCACGCCGGCCGCAAGGTGGTGAAGATCGACCGCGTGCGCCGCAAGGTGCTCGCCGGCGACGGCACCGAGGCCGACTACGACCGCCTGCTGCTGGCCACCGGCTCGACGCCCTTCATCCCGCCCATCCCCGGCAACGACCTGCCGGGCGTGCTCGGCTACCGCGACATCGCCGACACCGAGGCGATGATCGAGGCCGCCGGCAAGTACCGCCACGCGGTGGTGATCGGCGCCGGCCTGCTCGGCCTGGAGGCGGCCAACGGGCTGATGCTGCGCGGCATGGACGTGACCGTGGTGCACCTCGGCGAGTGGATCATGGAGCGCCAGCTCGACCGTGCGGCCGCCGACATGCTGCAGGCCTCGCTCGAGGCCAAGGGCATGAAGTTCCTGCTCGCGCGCCAGACCGAGGCGCTGCTGCCGGCGCGCAACGCGCAGGGCGGCATGAACGGGCGCGTCGGCGCGGTGCGCTTCAAGGACGGCATGGAGATCCCCGCCGACCTCGTCGTGGTCGCCGCCGGCATCCGGCCGAACTACGAACTCGCCGAATCCGCCGGCCTGTACTGCGGCAGCGGCCGGGTGCGCGGCATCCATGTTTCCGACACGCTGCAGACCGTCACCGACCCGCGCATCTACGCGGTGGGCGAGTGCGTGGCGCACCGCGGCATCGCCTACGGCCTGGTGGCGCCGCTGTTCGAGCAGGGCAAGGTGTGCGCCAACCACCTCGCCAACTTCGGCATCGGCCGCTACGAGGGCTCGGTCACCTCGACCAAGCTCAAGGTCACCGGCATCGACGTGTTCTCGGCGGGCGACTTCAGCGGCGGCCCGGGCACCGAGGACATCGTGCTGCACGACCGCCAGGGCGGGGTGTACAAGCGCGTCGTGCTCAAGGACGACCGCATCGTGGGCTCGGTGCTGTACGGCGACACCGCCGACGGCTCGTGGTACTTCCAGCTCATGAAGGACCGCCAGAGCGTCGCCGAGATCCGCGACCACCTGATGTTCGGCCAGAACAAGCTGGGCGACGCCGGCCACAAGGGCGAGAACCGCGCCGCCAGCATGCCCGACACGGCCGAGGTGTGCGGCTGCAACGGCGTGTGCAAGGGCACCATCGTCAAGGCGATCAAGGAGAAGGGCCTGTTCACCCTCGACGAGGTCAAGAAGCACACCAAGGCGGCGTCCTCCTGCGGCTCCTGCACCGGCCTGGTCGAGCAGATCCTCGCTTCCACCGTCGGCGGCGCCTACCAGGCGGTGAGCGCCAACGACAAGCCGGTGTGCGCGTGTACCGAGCATTCGCACAAGGTGGTGCGCGAGGCGATCTTCAAGCACCACCTGACGAGCAAGGAGGCGGTGTTCGACACGCTGAACTGGAGGACGCCCAACGGCTGCGACAAGTGCCGGCCGGCGGTCAACTACTACCTGATCTCGTCGTGGCCGCACGAGGCCAAGGACGATCCGCAGTCGCGCTTCATCAACGAGCGTGCCCACGCCAACATCCAGAAGGACGGCACCTATTCGGTGGTGCCGCGGATGTGGGGCGGGCTGACCACGCCTGCCGAGCTGCGCGCCATTGCGGATGCCGCGGAGAAATACCAGGTGCCCACGGTCAAGGTCACCGGCGGCCAGCGCATCGACCTGCTCGGAGTGAAGAAGGAGGATCTGCCGGCGATCTGGGCCGACCTCAACGCGGCCGGCATGGTGTCGGGCCACGCCTACGGAAAGTCGATCCGCACCGTGAAGACCTGCGTCGGCGCCGAACACTGCCGCTTCG
>JARKSS010000117.1 GCA_029974175.1 Vicinamibacterales bacterium | reverse complement strand
CGTCGGCCACCGCGCGCACCCAGCCCACCTGCCGGGCATCGTCTGATGCGTCCTCCCACATCCCCAGGACGTGCAGCGACCACTTCGCCCGCCGCCACCCCA
Source organism: Vicinamibacterales bacterium (assembly GCA_029974175.1). Taxonomy (GTDB): domain Bacteria; phylum Acidobacteriota; class Vicinamibacteria; order Vicinamibacterales; family Fen-181; genus JARKSS01. Next base: position 6,984 of record JARKSS010000117.1, on the reverse strand, counting down.
TGGCGGTGGCGTCGTCGGGGACGCGCGCCGCGGCGCCGCCCATCGGCTGAACGAAGACCGTCGTCAGCGGGGAGGCGGGCGCGGCCGTCGCGTCGAGCAGCGCGTCGAGCGCGGCGTCGGGCAGCGTCGGGTAGGTGTCGGCCTTCCAGTAGTTGCGCTTCCCTGGCGGGTTGGCCTGCTCGATGAGGCCCTGGACGCCAAGATACGGCATCGGCTGGACGAGCGCCGCCGCCGGCTGCAGCCGCAACATCGGCTCGAACGCCGCCTCGGCCTCGCCCGGAGGCCCGAAATAGAGGGCGATGATCGCCAGCGCCGCCTTCCCTCGTGCCGCCTCGGGAATGCCCGGCAGGGGCGGCAGGGTGATGAGCGCCGCCGCCCCGCCCACGTCGTCGGAGGCAGCTTCCATGAAGTCGCGATACGCGCGCAGCACCTCGCGCTCGCGGCCGTCGCGCGGGAACGACAGCATGCCGCCCCAGACGAGGGGCCCCAGCGGGTGAAGCTGGTACTCGAAGCGGACAACGATGCCGTAGTTGCCGCCGCCGCCGCGAAGCCCCCAGAAGAGATCCGGGTGCTCGTGGCTGCTGGCCCTGACCAGGTCGCCGCTGGCGAGCACGACATCGGCGGAAGCCAGGTTGTCCACGGTGAAGCCGAGCTTGCGTTCGAGCCACCCCGAGCCGCTGCCGAGGGTGAGACCGCCAATGCCGGTCCCCGGCACGCGGCCGCCGGTGACGGCAAGCCCGTGCTCCTGCGTGGCCGCATCGAGCTCGCCCCAGGTGGCGCCACCCTCCGCCACCGCGGTCCGGTTCCCGGGATCCACACGAACCGCCCGCATCCGGCAGAGGTCGATCAGCAGGCCGTCATCGCAGACGGCGTGACCGGGCGCCGAGTGGCCACCTCCCTTGATTGAAACCAGCACGCCGTGCCGGCGGGCGAAGCGGACGGCGTGCTGGATGTCGGCGGCATCGAGCGGCTGCACGACGAGGCCGGGCCGGCGATCGATCATCGCGTTGAAGACGCGGCGAGCCTCGTCGTAGCCGGGGTCATCCGGCGAGAGGGCCGCACCACGCAGCCCCCTCGCGAACTCGCCGACCGCAGCGTCGGGGACGGAACGCCCCGCGCGATCGATCAGGAAAGCCATCGGCACCAGCAGGTTGCTGAAGAAAAAAGCCCGCAATATAAAAGGGGAAATGGAGAATGAAGAAAAGGCGTGTTCCTACATTTTCCCTTTTGCCTTTTGCATTTCGGGCCGCGTCTTTCAGCGGCCTGCTAGACCGCCTGCGCGTCTACGTCAATCTTCAGGCTGCCCCTGAGGGCGTTCGAAACCGGGCATCCCTGCTCGGCCTCGCGCGCGAACTGCGGGAAGTCGGCGGCGCTGATTCCCTGCAGCCCTTCGGCGACCACCTTCAGGTGCGACGCGGTAATGGTGATCCCCTGGCTCAGTTCCGCGCGCACCGTGGACGTCACCTTGAGTCGGCTGGCGCTTGCGTTGCGCCGGCCCATGGCGGCCGTCAGCGCCATGGCGTAGCAGGCCGCGTGCGCGGCCGCGATCAACTCCTCGGGACTGGTCCGGCCGGCCGGGTCCTCGATGCGCGACGGGAAGGTCACCGGCAGCTTGAACGCACCGGTCCCTGCCGTTGCCTCCCCCTTGCCCTCGCGAAGCGGTCCCTCCCAGGTGACGTCACTGTGTCGCTCGAACGAAGCCATCGCCTTCTCCTTCGGCTGAAGGTGCGCGCAGACCGCGCTGTCGTGAACAGGAAGCCCAGAAACGAGTATAGCGGGTGGCCGTACCGGGGAGCATGCGTTTTTCACGCTTTTGGTACGGTCCCCATGATCCGGATTGCCAGGCCACCGCCGGGAGCCAGGTGTACCCGCAGCCGATCTGCCGAAGTCACCCGCCGCTGCTCCCGGACGTAGTCCACGCCAACCCGGTCGGCGTTGGGCCCGTCGCGGTGGATGTCGGCGGTAAACGACCCGGTGCCAAGGAAGCTGAGGTCCACTTCAATGTCGCGCGGCTCCCAGCTGGTGAGGGCGCCGACGTACCACTCCCTGCCCGACCGGCGCGCGACCAGGATGTGGTCCCCGAGCTTGGCGCTCAGGATCCGCGTCTCGTCCCACACCACCGGGACGGCCGCGAGGAAGGCCAGGCTGTCGGGCTCCTTCCTGTAGTTGGAAGGCGAGTCGGCCAGCATCTGAAGCGGGCTCTCGAAGACGACGTACATCGCCAGCTGGTGGGCGCGCGTCCCCTGGCTCATCGGGCGGTTGAAGATCGGGCGGAAATCGGCCTTCGTCGCGTTCAGCATTGCGCCCGGGGTGTAGTCCACCGGGCCCGCCAGCATCCGCATGAACGGGAAAATCACGGCGTTGTCAGGCGAGGCCAGGTTGCCCCACTTGCTCTGCTCGAGGCCCAGCACGCCCTCGCTCGTCAGGACGTTCGGCCAGGTGCGGTACAGGCCGGTGGGCTTGTAGGCGCCGTGGAAGTCCACGAGCAGGTGCCGGGCGGCCGCCTCCCGCGCGATCCGCTCGTAGAAGTTCACCATCCACTGGTCCTCGCGCTGCATGAAGTCCACCTTGATCCCCTTCACGCCCCAGCGCGCGAACTGGTCGAGGGCCGGCTGCAGCTGCTGGTCCAGCGTCTTCCAGATCACCCACATGATGAGCCCGACGTTCCGCTGCCTGGCGTAGGCGGCCAGCGCCGGCATGTCGATCTCGGGGACGACCGCCGTCAGGTCGCCCAGCTTGTACCAGCCTTCGTCGAGGATCACGTACGGGATGCCGTGTTCGGCGGCAAAGTCGATGTAGTGCTTGTAGGTGTCGGTGTTGATGCCGGCGCGGAACGGCACGCCGTAGACGTTGTTCGCGTTCCACCAGTCCCACGCCACCTTGCCCGGCTTGATCCACGACGTATCGGCAATCCGGCTCTCGGAGGCCAGGCGGAAGACGATGTCACTGTCGAGCAGGATCTCGTCGCGCTCGGCCACCACGAGCACCCTCCAGGGGAACTCGCGGGTACCGCGCGTTTTCGCGATGTAGTCCTCGCGCTCGACCACCACCTCGTCGCGGTCGCGTTCCAGCTTCACCTGCCGCGGGTAGGCCGGGAAGAGGCCGCGCAGGCTGTGCGGCTCGGACCCGCTCTTGAGGTCCATCCCCGGGTAGTCGAACAGGTCCGACTCGGTGATCGCCACCTTCGGCCCACCCTCGATCACGACCAGCGCCGGCAACGAGCTGAATCGGGTGGGGCCGATCTCACTGATCCGCAGCTGCTTGTATTCCCGCTCCTGGTGGGACTGGAAGCTGGTTTCTTCCGGGAAGTACAGCAGGTGGTCGCCCTCGAACCCCAGCGTGACATCCTCGTCGCGCACGGTGATCTCGCCGGGCAGCCGCGTGACGAACCGGTACGCCACCCCGTCGTCGTAGGCGCGGACGACGAGCGAGAAGTCGCCCGCGAAGTCGATCCGCCGCTCCTGGCAGCGGTCTGTGACCCGCGCGCGCCGGTAGGCGACCGGCGGCGTCAGCACCTGGTCGATCGATCGTACCGAGGTGGCCGTCACCTTCGGCGCGGCGCCGAGCACACGGCCGTCGGCCAAGGTCAGCGCCAGCCGCGACGGCCGGACGATCGTCCGGCCCCGGTGCGTTACCGACCAAGTGAGGGCACCCTCGGTCCCGATCGTCACCTCGAGCGTCCCGCCGGGCGAGGTCACCCGCAGCGGGCCCGCCACCGTCCGGGCGCCCGCGCCCTGCGCATGCAGTGCCGCCGCTCCTCCCCCCACCGCCGCCATCACCACCAGGCTCCACGCCCATCCTCTGCCGCTCACACGCACCTCCCCTCGGGGACCTCGGCTACTTTACCCCCAACGAGGACCCGGGTTTCGCGGTCATCCCGCGTTTCCGACTATAATTGGGGACTCATCGCCCCCTGTCAGGATTCCCAACATGAACGTCTTCGTCCTCAATTGCGGCAGTTCTTCGCTGAAGTTCCAGATCATTTCGACCGACGAGGACCAGATCGCGAAGGACACGGACCAGCAGCTGGCCAAGGGCTTGATCGAGCGCATCGGCAGCGAGGCGATCATCACCCTCCAGGTCGGCGACCAGCCGCCCTTCAAGGGCGCCGCGCCGTTGCGCGACCACAAGTCGGCGCTGGCCTACGTCATCAAGTGGATGTCGCAGCCGGAAACGCGCATCCCGGGCATCACCAGCCTGAACGACATCCACGCGGTCGGTCACCGGGTCGTCCACGGGGCGGAGCGGTTCAAGGGCTCGATCCTGATCGACGATGCGGTGATCGGCGGGCTGCAGGACTGCATCGACCTGGCGCCGCTGCACAACCCCGCCAACCTCAAGGGCATCTTCGCCGCGCGCGAGCTGTTCGGCCCGCAGATGCCGCAGGTGGCGGTCTTCGACACGGCCTTCCACTCGACGATGCCGGAGAAGGCGTACCTCTACGCGATCCCGTACCAGCTGTACCGCCGCTTCAAGGTGCGCAAGTACGGCTTCCACGGCACCTCGCACCGCTACATCGCCTTCCGCTACCGCAAGCTGACCGGCAAGTCGCGGCAGGACACCAACATCATCACGGTGCACCTGGGCAACGGCTGCTCGGCCTGCGCGATCAAGGGCGGGAAGTCGTTCGACACCTCGATGGGCATGACGCCGCTCGAGGGGCTCATGATGGGCACCCGGTCGGGCGACATCGACCCCACCGTGATCGACTACCTCGTGCACAAGGAAGGCAGCAGCTTCGACGAGATCTTCTCCACGCTCAACAAGCGCTCGGGGCTGCTCGGCATTTCCGGCCTGACCAACGACATGCGCGAGCTGGAGGGCGAGGCCGAGGAGCACCAGGACCGCCGCGCCATCCTCGCCATCGACATGTTCTGCCACCGGGTGAAGAAGTACATCGGCGCCTACCTGGCCGAGATGAACGGCGCCGACGCCATCTGCTTCGCCGGCGGCATCGGCGAGAACTCGCCCACCATCCGCCGCAAGGTGCTCTCGGACATGGATTGGCTGGGCATCCTGCTGGACGAGTCGCGCAACCAGCAGGCGGTGCGCGGCAAGGAGATGCTGATCAGCGCCGATGACAGCCGCGTGCCGGTGTACGTGATCCCGACCAACGAGGAGTTGATCCTCGCCCGCGACACCGTGCGGGCGGTCAAGTCGCTGCCGTTCCCGTGCTGACCCGGGAATCGGGCCAGGATTCGGGATCCAGGATTCGGGATTCAGGGTGGTTGACTCGAGACGCTGCGGCCGAATCCTGACTTTCGACTCCCGACTCCTGAATCCTGAATCCCGAATCCTGATTCCTGAATCCCGAATCCTTTCTATGAATCCCTTCATCACCGACATCCGCGCCAAGGCGGCGGCACGGCCAGTCCGGGCCGCGCTGCCCGACGCCGAGGACGTGCGCGTGCTGCACGCCGCGGCCATCCTCCGCGACAACCGGCTGGCCGAACCGGTGCTGGTCGGCGCCGAGGCGGCCATCCGGTCGCTTGCCGACGCCAACCAGGTCAACCTGGCGGGCATCGAGATCGTGGACCCGGCCACCAGCGCCTGGCGCGACGAGTTTGCCGCGCTGCTGTTCGAGAAGCGCAAGGCGAAGGGGCTCACCCGGGAGCAGGCCGACGCGATGGTGCGCCAGCCGCTCTACTTCGCCGGCCTGATGCTCGACACCGGCCGCGTCGCCGTCGTCGTCGGCGGCAACGTCTCCTCGACGGGCGACGTCATCCGGGCCGCCATCCACACCGTGGGCGTCGCGCCGGGCATCTCAATCGTGAGCAGCTACTTCATCATGGTGCTGACCGACGGCCGGCTGCTCTGCTTTGCCGACTGCGCGGTGAACCCCGACCCGAACGACGCCCAGCTGGCCGACATCGCCATCACGTCGGCGAAGAACTTCCAGGCGGTGACGGGACTCGAGCCGCGCGTGGCCATGCTGTCGTTCTCGACCAAGGGGAGCGCCGAGCACCCGCACGTGGAGAAGGTGCGGCAGGCCACCCGCCTGGTGCGAGAGCGCGAGCCGCAGCTGGCGGTGGATGGGGAAATGCAGGCCGACGCGGCGCTGGTGCCGGCCATCGGCGAGCGGAAGTGCAAGGGTTCGCCCGTGGCCGGGCGCGCCAACGTGCTGGTGTTCCCGGATCTCGACGCCGGGAACATCGGCTACAAGCTGACCGAGCGGATCGGAGGCGCCGAGGCCGTCGGGCCAATCGTCCAGGGCCTGCGCAAGCCTTACTGCGACCTGTCGCGCGGCTGCAGCGTGGACGACATCGTCAACGTCGTCGCCATCTGCGGCCTGATGTCCTGACGGGCGGAAGCGCCGGCGAAGGACGTCGAGCGATGGAAGGCATCCCGGCTCCCCCTCCGGCCGGGGGGGGGAGCCGGCGTCCCTACTTCTTCTGCCTCTGCTCGGTAATCGACATCAGCTGAATCGGCTGCGTGGAAAGGTCCTCGAACACCAGGACGCCCGCCTGCAGCTCGATCTTGGTGGCAATCGTCATCGAGCCCTCCCACTTGCCTTCCTCGTTTGTCGAGAGCCGGATGACGGTGTACGGGTAGTCGCGGCTCATGGTCGCGCCCGACAGCTCCCAGAAGCCCAGCGGCCGATCCGTCATCAGGGTAATCTGCCGGCTTTCGTCCTTGCCCATCGCCTCCCTGGCGTAGCGGAGGTCGTACGACAGGCCGCCCTGAGACCGGATCCACCCGGTGGCCTTCATGCCCTGCATGACCGAGAGCATGGCCCGGGGACCCTTTTGCTTGAGCGCTTCGAGCATCCTCTGCTCTTCCTCGTTGGTCGTCCACCGGGAGATCTGCATCTCCATCATGCGGTTGTCCGCGGTCGTCCGGACGTTGCCGAGATTGGTCACGAAGGCGCGGAAGCGCACGGGCAACTGGTTGTCCGGCTTCTTCTCCTCCTCCTGCCCCAGCAGGCCCGCCTGCGCAGGCAGGGCAACGGCCGCCGCCAGGCACAGCACCAAGATGCTCCGCTTC
>JARKSS010000108.1 GCA_029974175.1 Vicinamibacterales bacterium | reverse complement strand
CGAGGTCGGGGTCGGGCGGCTCCTCGCGGAAGCCCTCGAAGGTATACGGGAAGTGGCCGTGGTCGATGACCAGCGGGTAGCGCGCCTCGGGGTGCTCGTCGAAGCCGGCCGGCAGCAGCACGTGCGCCCCGAGGAACATGGGGCGGCCCCAGAACTTCGTGAGCTTGTCGCTCTGTATCCGCACGTGCTTGATGTACTTCGTCTCGGGCGGGTCGGGGATCGGCGGGATGACCTGGTCGAGCGCGATCCGCACGACGCCGCCCGGCGTCAGCGTGATCGTCTGCGGGGTGCTGTACAGGTTTCCGGGTGCGCGGTTCCACTGCCGCCCCTCGCCCTGGTCCATCGGCAGCTTCACCGTCTTGCCGTCGGCGCGATGGAACGTCTCGTACTTCTGCAGCAGTGCCTGCACCGTGTACGTGCCGGGGGAAATCTCGTCCAGGCTTTGCACCGGGTACGCGACCGCCCCGCCGTCCACCACCGCCACCTCACCGGGGCGCCAACCGTCCACATCGATGCCCGCGATCACCTGGGTCTTGGGGCTGTCGTTGATCTGAAAGCGGGGCTCGGCACCGGGGTCGTTCGAGACCATGACGAGCAGGCGGCCGTCCAGCGGGTGATCTGCCAACGCCTTGCCGAACGTGACCTCGAAGCGTGTGGCCGGACCGGGGCGCCCGGCCTGGGCTGCCAGTCCCACGGCAATCAACACCATCGGGACGAGTGCGAAGAAGACGAGCGGCGTCCTGAGCATGGGGCCTATGATAGTTGGCCCCTTGGAACGCAGCCAGCGGATTCGCCGTTGTGACGTTTCAGATCGCAGCAGGAGCCGTCAATCCATGTCCCTGAGCTCATCGTCAAGGCGCTGCTCGTAGCCGGCGGCCGCGCCGGCCGGGACGACACGCTCGGGCTCGGGAGTCTCTGCCGGCCGCTTGGCGCTCATGCGCCGAACCAGCCACGTCAACCCGGCGGCACTTCCAGCGAACACGATCCAGGGAAGGACGTAAAGGAAGCGCGTGAACCCGACGGCGGGAGGTTCGGCGAGGATCCGCGTCCCGTACCGGGCGGCGAAGTCGTCGAGCACTTCCTGGCGCGAACGGCCGGCGGCCAGCAGCGACCGGATCTCGGCCTTGACCTGGTCGGAAGCGGGAGACTGGTGCACCGAGACCGGCTGGTTCCAGCAGCAGGGCGCGATCAGCATCGTCTCGATCTGGCGCGCCTCACGCTCGAGCGCGGGACCGGAGAGTGGCGGCGCCGCGGTCAGCAGCGCCACCACCAGGAGCCTGGACCAGCTCATCGAACCGCCTTGGTCGTCATCGACCGATCGGCGCCTGCGGCGCCGCCCGCCGGCCGAAGCCCGGACGCCGGCGTCCCGCCTGCCAGTCGGAGGTCAGCTGCCGATCGATCCTCGCCTCCATCAGGGTCATCATGGCGCCCGCCTCTTCCGCGGTCAAGCGCCCGGCGGCCACCGCCTCGTCGAGCCTCGCCTTGCGGGCGTCGAGCGCCGCTTGCTTCACGTCGGCGGCCGACTTGCCAGCGGCCTCGGCGACCTGCGCGAGGGTCTTTCCCGCACGGAGCGATGCGACCACGGCAACCCGGTCCTGCCCCGTCACCTGCGCCGTGATGTCCACGAGCGAAAGCCCACCGCGGCCGAACGCCAGACCGGCGCCCGAGCGACGCCCGCGCATTCCCCGCCGTCCCTGCATCGTGCCGAAGTTGTCGCCCACGCCGTCGCCATCCACGTCGCTCCAGGCCTGTCCGGCGTGCGGACGCGCCTGCTGGCCCTGGCCCTGCGGCGCCTGCGCATAGGCGGACGCGGCAAGGCCGACCACGGCAACGCCAACCAAGATTGCTTTCTTCATCTTCGATCTCCCCGAGTGTCGTTACACCGTGTCGCGCTGTCCGACACCAAGGCAACTCCGATGCCAGGCGTGTGGCCGCAGAGACGGGCAGAAACTGCGCGAATACCGCGATTTCGGGAGAGAAGACGAGGGGCCCAGCCCGGTAACGCGACCACCCGGTCGAGTGGTTCGACCAGATGGTCGAACGACAAATCCGCAACCCCGATTCGAATCCCAATCGATGCACCCGGATGGAGCCCAATCAGGACACCATCGTGCGATCGCAAGGGTCGCCCACGTTCAGCTGTCTGCCGTCAGCTTGTATTTCTTCAGTTTGTACCGCAGGTGCCGCTCGCTCATTCCCAGCTCGCGCGCGGCTCGCGTTTGCACGCCGCCCGCCCGTTCGAGCGCCTCCACGATGAGTGAACGCTCGAACTCCGACACCCGCTCGACAAACGGGGTGCCGGCTGCGGCCGTTCCCGCCCGGCCGACCCGCGCCAGGTGCACTGGCAGGTCGGCGGCCGTGATGGTGGGGCCCCGCGAAAGGACGACCGCCCGGTGCACGAGGTTCTCCAGCTCGCGGACGTTTCCCGGGTAGGGGTATTTCAGGAGCAGGTCCATCGCCTCGCGCGAGATCTCCTTCGGCGGCGACTGGTTCTCGTCGGCGAACCGTTTCAGGAAGTGCTCGATGAGGGCCGGGATGTCTTCCCGCCGCTCGCGCAGAGGCGGCACCTCGATCGAGACGACGTTCAGCCGGTAGTACAGGTCGTCGCGGAACTCTCCCCGGGCCACCATCCCCTCGAGGTCGCGGTTGGTCGCTGCCAGAACCCGCACGTCCACCCGGAGGGTTCGCGTGCCGCCGAGCCGCTCGAAGGCCTGCTCCTGGAGCACCCGCAGCAGCTTCACCTGCGTGGTTCTCGGCAAGTCGCCGATCTCGTCGAGGAACAGCGAGCCGCCGTCGGCCAGCTCGAAGCGGCCGCGGTGCTCGCGGTCGGCCCCCGTGAAGGCGCCCCGCTCGTGGCCGAACAGCTCGGATTCGAGCAGGGTGTCGGGCAACGCCGCAACGTTGACGGCCACGAGCGGCCCCCTCGCGCGCGGGCTGGCGTAATGGATCGCCCGGGCCAGCAGCTCCTTCCCCGTGCCGCTCTCGCCGCGAATCAGGATGGTGGCGCGGCTTCCGGCGGCCCGCGCGGCGGTGTTGATGGCCTCGGCCATCCGCGCGTTCGCGGTCTCGAGGCCCGCCAGGCGGTGCCGCGACTCGAGCTGCCGCCTCAGCTCGCGGTTCTCGGCCACGAGCGCCCGGCGCTCGAGCGTTCGCGCGATCAGGACGTCCAGCTCCTCCAGGTCGATCGGCTTGGTGAGGTAGTCGGCCGCCCCGCGCTTCATCGCCTCCACGGCGCTCGCCACGGTGCCGAAGGCCGTCATCACGATCACCGGGACCTCGGGGTTGATGCGGCGCGCCCCTTCGAGCAGGTCGATCCCGCTCGCACCCGGCATCCGGAGATCGGTCAGCACGAGGTCGATGGTGCGGGCGCTCAATACGGCGAGCGCATCCTCGGACGTGCCCGCCTGGACGACCTCGAAGCCGCGCTTGCGGAGGAAGCCGGCGAGCACCAGCCGCTGCGCCGGCTCGTCGTCCACCAGGAGGATCACCTGGTCAGGCATCGGGCGCTCCGTCCACCTCCGCCGGCAGCCTGACAATCATCGTGGTGCCGGCACCCGGCGCCGACTCCACCTCGATCGTCCCGCCGTGGGCCGACACGATCTGCTGTGTCACCGCGAGGCCAACACCCGTCCCCTCCGGCTTGGTCGTGTAGTACAGGTCGAAGATCTTCGGCAGGTCGTCGGGCGCGATGCCGCTGCCCGTGTCGCTAACCTCCACGGTATGCCCCCGCGAGCCCGTCCTGGCGACGACGCGCACGCGGCCGCCGGCCGGCGTGGCCTCGATGGCGTTGCGCACGAGGTTGTCGATTGCCTGCCGCAGCTGGCGCGCATCGAGCACGGCCTCGCCTGCCGACGCGACGTCCGCCTCGAGCGTCACGCCGCGAGCGTCGGCGAGCGGGCGCGCCGCGTCGACAAGCGCCCGCGTCTCAACGGCGAGGTTCGCCGGGGCAGGGGCGAGACGCGGCGGGCGGGCAAACGCGAGAAACTGCTGGACGATGTCGTTGATGCGGCCGGTCTCCCCTTCCATCACCGACAGCAGCTCGGCGGCCTCGGCCCGATCGGCCTCGGTCGCGGCGGTCGGCGCGAACTCGCGCCGCAGCCGCTGCGCGCTCATCGCGATGGCATTGAGCGGGTTGCGCACCTCGTGCGCGACGGTCGAGGCCAGCTCGCCCATCGCGCTCAGCCGGTCGCGCCGGCGCAGCGCCGCCTCTGCCCGCGCGTGCTTTTCGCTCAGGGTGACGTAGGCCTGCCGCAGCCAGATCGCACCCAAGGCCACGACCGAGAGAAGCAGTGCTGCAGCCAGCGACACCGCCATGCGCGTGAACATGCGCCGTTCCGCGGCCCGCACTTCGTCGAGCCGCAGCCCAAGGCGAAGCGCTCCGATCTCGCCCTCCCCGAGGTCGAGCGCCGAGAACAGCTCGAGCACGGGGCGGCCAGCGGCCTCGCGCTCGCGTTCCTCGACCCCGGGCGCGAGGCCCGCACCCGCCACGGCAGGCTCGGGCAAGTCCCGCGGCAGCTCCCCATGCCCGTGGCGAAGGCCGTCGCGGTCCACGACGATGTAGGCGAGCTGCGGGGTGGTGGCGGCGATCGACTCGATCAACCGGTCGAGCGACACCTGGCGGAGAAGTGACTCGATCTCGCCGGCGTCGGCGTTGACGAGGATCGCGCCGCCGTTCTCCCGGCGCACCGCAGCAGCGACGCGCGATCCAGCGCGACGGCCGGCCGGGCGCAGCTCGCCGACCACCTCGCGCTGGCGGCCCGAGAGGATCGGCTCGATGAAGGCCGCGCCCGGGCCCACCTCCGTACCGCCCCCCGGGCCCGTGCGGCCACCGGAACCCATGCCCCTGCCGGGCGCGGACGGTGCCTCCTCCCGCTCGCCGGTTCTAGGCACGGAGCGCCGGCCCGCCGGCGCGCGCCGCCAGCCAAGCGACCCGGCTCGGCGCGCCACCCCTCCTCCTTCACGCGCGCCGTCGGGGCCGAACACCGCCACCCGGAACAACTTGTTTCGCTCGGCCGTCTCGGCGAGGAAGTCGCCCGTCAAGCTTCCCTTCCGATCCAGCTCGGCCAGCAGGCGCGCGTTGTCGAGCAGCCGCTCGAGCACCTGGGTCGAGGCGACGGCACCGGCTGCCTCGTTCGACCGCGCGGCCGCCGCCACGGTCTGCCGAAGGGCGGCGCCTTGGGCGCGCAGGAGCCCCAGCAGGTCGCGGCGCGTGGCGCTGTAGTCGAACCAGCCGACGAACACCAGGCCCGCCGCTGCGAGCAGCGTGGCCACGACGATGCGAGCCGTGCTGAGAGTGGGCGTCATCCCCCGGGAAATCCTGATCCCGATTCCATCCCGATCCGAGCCCCGAGCGGCCAATGGCGACCGCAATCCCCGGCCCTCGGCTGCGGGCGTGCTGCCAGCCGCCTGCTGCGTGCGGCCCGCCGCGTGTCCGCTGCCTGCTGTCGCTCTCCGCCGCCGGGCGGCTACAAGGGCCGCCCCTAGGGCTTCTCCAGCAGCTTCTCCATCTCGTCCATCACCCGGTTCATCTGCTTCATCGTCAGGTCCAGCGGTTCGCGGGTCGTCATGTCCACGCCTGCGCGCCGCAGCAGGGCGATGGGATAGTCGGAGCCGCCTGCCGAGATCAGCTCGAGGTACTTGCGAATCGTCTCAGGGTCGCCCGCCAGCGCCCGCTCGGCCAGCGCGGCCGAGGCGGTGAACGAGGTGGCGTACTGGTAGACGTAGAAGGCGCGGTAGAAGTGGGGGATGAAGGCCCACTCGTGCGCCACGTAGTCGTCAACCACCGTGACGCCCGCGTCGTGGCCGTAGTACCGCTTCGTGATGGTCGCGTAGAGGTCCGAGAGCGCGTCGCCCGTGATGGCCTCGCCCCGCTCGGCCATCTCGTGCACCCGCAGCTCGAACTCCGCAAACTGCGTCTGGCGGAAGACGGTGCCCTTGATGTTCTCGAGATAGTTGCCGAGCAGTGACAGCCGGGCGTCGCGGTCGGTGATCTTCTCGAGGACGTGGTCGATGAGCAGCGCCTCGTTGAAGGTCGAGGCCACCTCGGCGAGGAAGATCGGGTAGTCGGCCTTCGGGTAGGGCTGCGTGCGGTTCGACAGGAAGCTGTGCATCGTGTGCCCGAGCTCGTGGGCCAGCGTGCTCATGTCCGCGTACTTGTTGTTGTAGTTCAGCAGGATGTACGGGTGCACGTCGTAGGTCGAGTTCGAGTACGCGCCCGAGCGCTTCCCGGGGGTGGGATAGACGTCGATCCAGCGCTCGCGGAACGCCCGCTCGAGCACCGAGGTGTACTCGCGGCCGAGCGGGGCGAGCGCCTCCACGATCTCTCGCTGCGCCTGCTCGATCGGGTAGTCGATGTCCACCGAGCCGACGAGCGGGGCGTACAGGTCGTAGTAGTGCAGCTCGTCAACGCCCAGCATTCGCTTCCGCAGCCGGAGATAGCGGTGGAAGGTCGGCAGGCTGGCGTTCACGCCGTCGATGAGGCTCTGGTAGACGCCGACCGGGATGTTGTGCTCGTTGAGGGCGGCCTCGAGCGACGAGTTGTACTTGCGCGCCTTCATGTAGAAGAGGTCGCGCTGCACGCTCGAGTTCATGATCGCGCCGAAGGTGCGCCGGTAGGCCCCGAGCGCCCCGAAGAACGACGACATCACCAGGCGGCGGTCCTCGCGGTTGGGCAGCGCGCGGTAGAGGTTGTAGGCCGACGAGTTGAGCGTCACCGTCCTGCCGTCGCTCAGCGTGACGGCGGGATAGGGAAAGTCGGCGTCGGCGAGGATGCCGTAGATGTCTGACGGGGTGGACGCCAGCACGCTCGCCTGCGCGAGGAGCCGCTCCTCGGCCTCGGTCCCGGTGTGCGGCTGGCGGCGCAGGATGTCGTCCAGGTAGTGGTCGTAGGGCGCCAGGCCGGGCCGCTCGCGAACGAACGCCTCGATCTTCGCCCGATCCAGTCGCAGGATCTCGGGCTCGACGAAGGCAGCCTCGGCCGCAAACGCCGCAGCCAGCCGTGTCATCTCCTGCGTCATCGCCTGCCCCTTCGACTGGCGCGTGTCCTCGTCGGAGAGCTGGCTCGCGTACGCGTAGAGCCGGCTCAACTCGCGCCCGATCCCGGACATCGTCTCGAGCGCCTCTTCGAGCACCGCCGCCGACTCGCCAAGCCGGCCCTCGAACTGGCGAATCTGCGGCAGCCGCGCTTCGAGGCGTTCGCGCGCCTCCCGCCACGTGGCCTCGCCCGGGTAGAGATCGGTCAGGTCCCACTTGAACCGCTCGGGGATGTCCTTGCGCTCGCGCTCCTGCCCCGACGTGGCGTCGAGGTACGCGAAGCTGGCCAGGATGGCGACAACGGTCACGGCGAGCGGGACGAGGCTGGCGCGGATCACAGGCAGGATTCTCCTTTGCTTGTCGTTCTACCAGACTACCGCACGTAGCCGAGGGATTTCAGCCTGTCGAGGGCCTCGGGGTCGAGCGGCGGCGGCGCCGGCCCCGCCGGCACCCGCTCGAGCACCGTGGAGCCCCCGCGGAAGACCGCCCGTTCCGGCGGCGACTCGGCCCGCAGCTCGCGCTCGCCCGCCTGCTCCACCCCCAGGAGGCTGATGCCGTCGAGGCCGGGATCGAGCGGCAGGCCGAACAGGTCGAGCAGCGTGGGGACGAGATCCACCTGGCTGACGGGCACCGCAACTCGCCTGGCCTCCCGCTGGAACGGGAACTTCACGATGAGCGGGATGCGGAGCACTTCGTCCATCAGCCCGGCGCCGTGGCCGAAGATGCCCCGCTCGCCGAGCATCTCCCCGTGGTCGGCCGTCACCACGATCAGCGCCCCGTCGTAGAGGCCCATGGCGCGCATCCGCTCGAACAGCAGCCCCAGCTCGTGGTCGAGCGTGGCGATGGCCGAATCGTAGAGGGAAACGAGGTGGCGGCGCTCGCGCGGGTCCACGATGCGGCGGCTCCCCGCGGGCCCGATGAAGCGCTCGGCGCGAGGCGGGAGCAACGGGTCGTACCCGGGGAACCGGCCCAGGAAGCGCCGGTCGGGCGCGTACGGATCGTGGGCCTCCATGTAGTTCGCAAACGCAAGGAACGGACGGTTCGCCGAGCGCGCCGCGTCGAGACCCTTCGCGAGCACGGCGTTGACCTCGCGTGCCCGCCTGTGTACCGCGGCGCCGCGACCCGCGAAGCGATGGGCCGCAAGGTCGAGCCGCGTCCTCAGCTCGAGGCGATCGGCCTGCGGGACATCGAACAGCTGGAACCCCCGCGAGAGGCCGTAGGCGGCATTCAGGAAGTACCCGTTCGCCGCGGCCGCGAACCGGACGCAACCCGCCTCGGCCGCTCGCTCGGCAAGCGTCCGCTCCGACGCGGGCAGCGGCCGTCCCACCGGGAACCCCTCGCCGGCCCAGGCACCATGCCGGCCCGGGTACTTCCCGGTGAACAGCGAGGCGTGGCTCCCGAGCGACATGTCGGAGGCCGCCCACGCGTTCTCGTACACGGTCGCGTGCCGAGCCAGCGAGGCAAGGTTCGGCGAGGTGTCGAGCGGGTAGCCGTAGACCGACAGGTGATCGGCGCGGACGGCGTCGAGCGTCAGCAGAAGAAAGCCGGTCGGCCGGGGATGGGAGGTGGAGTCCTGCGGCGTCACCGGCGGCGCGCCGGTCCGTTTCAGGCGGGACAGCGCCGCATGATCGAGCAACGCGCTGGAGGCGGCCACGGCGAGGGCAAGCACCGACAGGACGGCCACCCTCGCACGCAACGTCTGCCGCGCGCCGCCGCGGCGAACGAGCGCCCCCGCCACGAGCAGCAGGACGAGCAGCAACGTGCCCGCCGCGGCGACTCCCGCCTTGAAGACGCCGGCCGACGTTCCCAGGTGCTCGCCGAGCGCGGCGAGATGCAGCCGATCGCGGAACACGAGGGGGGCAAGCAGGCAGAGAGAGGTCCCGGACGGCGACACCAGCCAGCGGGTGACACGCGGCACGCGCCCGTGACGCCAGCGCCTCCGGGCCGCGAGCGCCGTCACGAGCAGCCCCGCAACGGCCAGGCCCAGGTAGGCCGAGCGGCTGAAGCCGCGGGCCATGGCAAGGTGCACGATCCACGCAAGCACCAGCGTCGCGGTGGCGGCGTCCCCGGCCGGGTCCTGGACGGATGGGCCGCCGCCCATCCGGGA
>JARKSS010000097.1 GCA_029974175.1 Vicinamibacterales bacterium | reverse complement strand
AGACCGGCGCGCGCGCAGGCCGCGCAGGCGACACCCGCCGCACAGGCAGCCCCGGCGCCCCGGCCACAGCAGGTGAAACCGCCCAAGCCGCCAGCGGCGCCGCCCGCACCGGCCACCCCGATCACAGAGCCCGAGGCGCCGCCGCCACCACCGCCCGCGCCCAAGCCGCCGGGCCGCGAGCGCATCGAAGCCGACTGGGTGAACATCCGGTTCGACGTGACGATCTCCTACCAGGCCGGAACGGCGGCACCGATTCGGCGCACCGCGACGCTGACGGTGGCCAACAACACCGGCAGCGGCTTCCCCCGCAGCTCGCTCCGGTCGGGCACCAACGTGCCGGTCCCCTCGACGACGTTCATGCCGATCCCGGCGCCGGGAGCGCCGCACCAGGAATCAACGCCGGCGCCGGCGGCGGCGCCTGCGCCCAAGCCGGTGGTCTCCTACAACTACCGCTCGGTGGGCTTGAACGTGGACGTGAACCAGGCAGCGGTGGTGCCGGGCAACCGCATCCGGGCGCTGCTGCAGGTCGAGTTCAGCGGCGTGGACGAGAAGTCGGCTTCCACGGCGGGCGCCCCGTCGTTTCCGACCTTCTCGCAGAGCATCTCGCTCTACCTCGAGAACGGGAAGCCGGTGCTCGTCGCGCAGTCCAGCGACTTCGTGGACAACGTCGAGCGGAAGCAGTCGGTGGAGGTGAAGGCGACGATTCTTCGATAGTCGTGCAGAAGGTGCAGAAGGTGCAGGGGTGCAGGAGGTGCAGTGCTGAAGGTGCAGAAGGTGCTGGGGGCGCCTGCCGCGCCGTAGCCGCGCACCGCGCGGCGAAGGCGGGTGCCGTGCAGGGGTGCTGGCAGCACCCTCAGCACCTCCGGCACCAGCACCTCCTGCACTTCTGCACTGCACCTCCTGCACGATATGCGTCAGTGCTCATTCCGCCCGCAGCGCCACAATCGGATCGATCCTCGCGGCCCGGCGGGCTGGCAGGTAGCCTGCCGCGAGCGCGACGACAGCCAGCACGAGCGTGCCGGCGGCAAAGGTCAGTGGGTCGAAAGCCGAGATGCCGTAGAGGAAGCGGGTGAGCACCCGCGTCGCGGCCGCGGCCGCCACCACGCCGCCAACGAGGCCGAGGCCCGCGTAGACGAGGCCGTCCTGCAGCACGAGCCGGAAGACCGAGCGCGGCGGCGCACCGAGCGCCACGCGCACCCCAATCTCCTGCGTCCTCTGGGCGACAGCCGTGGCCAGAACGCCGAAGAGCCCGATCGCCGCGAGCAGGAGCGCCGACCCGGCGAAGGCGGCAATCAGCACGGTATAGAACCGCTGCGAGCGCACCGTCCCCGTCACGACCCGCTCCATCGTCCTCACGTTGGCAATCGGCAGCGCCGCGTCCATTGCCCGCACCTCGCGGCGCACCGCCGGCACGAGCGAGAGCGGATCGATCCCGCGTACCTTGACGGCAATGTCCATGAAGCGGAAGAAGAACGCGATCTCGCTGTCCGGCGCCTGGGCGAAGGGCTGGTAGACTGCCGGCGTGACCGCGCTGTCGAGGCCGCCCTGCTTCACGTCGCCGACGACGCCGACAATCGTCATCCAGGGCGCATCCGACTGCGCGCCTCCCCACTTCACCCGCTCCCCGACCGCGCGGCCCTCGTCGAAGAACAGCCGGGCGAGCGTTTCGTTCACGATCACTACCGGCGGGGCGTCGTGCTTCATCTCGGCGCCGGTGAAGGCCCGGCCGGCGACGAAGCGAATGCCGAGCGCCGGGAAGTAGTTGCCGTTGACGTACGCCAGGGTGGTGGAGCCCGACACGCGGTTGGCCCCCTTGGCAGGGCGCTCGACCGAGAACATCCGGCGCTCGGTGGCGTTCATCGGCAGGCTTGTTCCTCCGCCGACCTCCTCGACACCGGGCAGCCGCGCCAGCCGGTCCACCAGTTCGTCGTAGAACCCCCGCACCTGCCGCGGTTCGGAGTACGAGCTGGCCGGCAGCGTGACCGAGAGCGAGAGTACCTGCCCGGGCGAGAAACCGGGATCGGTCGCAAGCAGGCGTACGAAGCTCCGGGCGAGCAGGCCCCCGCCGATGGCGAGGACCAGCGCGAGCGCGAACTGAACCGCGACCAACCCGCCAAGCAGCCGCGGGGTGCGAGGGCCGGTGGTGGCGCCACGCCCTCCTTCCCGCAGTGCCTCGCCGCGGGTACCGCGGGCAAACGGGATGGCCGGTGCAAGCCCGAAGATCAACGTCGTCGCGAGCGAGGCCGCAAGCGCGAACGCCAGGACGGTCGCGTCCACCTGCACGGCTTCGGCGCGCGGGATGCTGACGGGCAGGGCCGCAACCAGGACGTCGGTACCCCACATCGCCAGCAGCACGCCCACCACCCCGCCGGCCAGGCCGAGCAGCGCGCCCTCGGTGAGGAGCTGCGCGACGAGGCGGCGCCGGCCGGCACCCATCGCGACACGCAGCGCGAACTCGCGCTGGCGCGTGGCACCGCGGGCCAGCAGCAGGTTGGCGACGTTGGCGCAACCAACCAGGAGCAGCAGGACGACCCCGCCGAACAGCACGAGGATCAACGGGCGCACGCCTCCGACGATCGCCTGCTTGAGCGGCGACACCCACAGCTGGAGCTTGAACTTCGGCTCGGTGCGGACGCCGGCCGGATAGGCGGCCTCGAGCCGCGCGACGAGCGCCTCGGCCTCGGCCCGCGCCTGCTCGACGGTGACGCCAGGCCGCAGCCTGCCAATCACCGACGAGTTGAACTGGTTGCCGTAGCCCTGCAGGTCGTCGGGTGTGAACCACTTGGGGAGGAACAGATCGGCTGGCTGGTTGTTGAAGGCCGCCCAGGGCGCCCCGTCGCCGCGCGGCGGGAACTCGAGACGGGGACGGAGCACGCCGACAACCTCGTGCGGCGTGCGGTCGATGACGATCGTGCGCCCGAGGAGGCGGCGATCGCCGGCGAAGGTGCGGCGCCAGAGCGCGTCGCTGAGGATCACGACATGGCGCCCCGGGCCGGCGGCGTCGTCGCTCTCGAAGACGCGGCCGAGCGCCGGCTCGATGCCGAGCAGCCGGAACAGGTTCGGCGTGACACGGGCGGCCACGAGGCGCTCGGGCTGCGCGACACCCGACAACTCCACCTGCCTGTTGTCGTACGCCGCCACACCCTCCATCGTCTGGTTCCAACGCGAGTAGGCGTCGAAGTCGGGCGGCGAGAAGGGAACGACCGGGTAGTCAAGGCGCGGGAGCCCCTCGCTGATCGCCACCAGGCGGTCGGGGTCGTGGAACGGCAGCGGGCGCAGCAGCACGCCGTTGGCCAGGCTGAAGATGCTGGTCACGGCGCCGATGCCAAGGCCGAGCGTGAGAACCGCCACCAGGGTCACGCCGGGTGTCTTGCCCGCCATCCGCAAGGCGTGTTTGAGGTCTGTCGCGAGAAAGGCCATGACTGCATCTCCCGGCCGGACGTGCCGACAGTACCTCGGAAGGCGAAGAGCGTGCCGAAGGCCCGGCTTCGGCAAGTCTTCATTGGAAAAGGAGTTGAGCGCCGCCACGGCATCCCGGCCGTTCGGAGGCGCGCACCGACGTCCCGGAACCGGACAGCTGGAACGCGCGAGATGCCCAACGACTGGATTGTCGAGGAGCGGTGCCCGCAGTGCGGCGGCCCGGTATCGATGCACGAGGCCGATCGCATCCTGACGTGCGCCTACTGCAGGGTGCGCCTGTACGTGCTTGCCGGAAACGCGCTCCCGAAGTACTGCCTTCCGGTGAAGCCAGCGCCCATCGGCACCATCGTCATGGTGCCGTACTGGCGCCTGCGGGCCCACCGCTACCGGCTACTGCCGTCCGGCGTCGAGCCGGGTGCAGCCGACTGCACGGCCATCGCAGCGGACGTGCCGGGCCTGGCCCCCTCGCTTGGCGTACGCGCCCAGGCCGTTCCGCTTCGCTTCGCCACGCCGGCTGCCGAGGGACGATTCCTGCCGGCGACGCGCCCGCCCGATCTCGTGTTTCAGCAGCTCGAACGGATCAGGCGCGTCGAGCAGGGTCTTGCAAGGGGCCCGCGCGCAAGCGAGGAAGAAGCAACCACCCCCTCCGAGGCGACAGTCACCACGGCATCGTCGCTGGTCTACACGCCGGTGCGGGTGTCGGCCCGCTCGGTCTTCGACGCCGTGCTGAACCGGAGGATCGCGGGAATCGACGCGGACAGGTGGAAGAACGCAGTGCCGGAAGGCGACGATCGCCCCGCGCCGGTGCGGTTCCTCGCCACGCTCTGCCCCGAGTGCGGCTGGCAACTCGAGGGGGCAACCGACACGCTGGTCCTGCTCTGCGTGAACTGCGGCCGGGGCTGGCGCGCCGGCGAGTCGCAACTCGTGCCGGCTCCCTTCGACGTCCTGCCGGCGGACGGCTGGACACCCGATGCGCACCTGCCGTTCTGGCGCGCCGGGGCCCGCGCGGCGGCAACGTGGGCCGACCTCGTGCGGCTCGTCAACCTCCCGCGCGTCGTGCAGCCAGCCTGGGAGCACGAGCCGCTGGGCTTCTGGTTCCCCGCCTTCACCGCACACCCCGAGCAGTTCCTCCGCGCCGCGCAGACCCTCACCTGCGCGAGGCCGGGGCGACCGGTGGCAGCAGCGGCCGAGCAGGCGGCGACGCCCGCGGATGAGGCGCGGGCGTCGCTGCAGCCGCGGAAGTGCCAGGCGGTGACGCTGCCGGAAACCGCGCTGGACGAGGCGCTGTTCGTCCTGCTCGCGACCCTCGGGCGGGCCCGCCGCGGCATACGCGAGGTCCTGGCGGCGGCCGACCTCCACGTCCACGAACGCCGCCTGGTCTACGTGCCCGCCCGCTTCAATGGCCGCGAGCTGGTGAACCCCGAGCTGGGACTCACCGTGCAGACTCGTCAGATTTCGGCCTTCAGTTCCCGGCCTTGATGCTTGCGTCGCCGCCTGGAATTGCCCGCTCGATCTCGGCAGCGTCGCTATCCGGAAGCTGGAAATCGGCGGCCGTGACGAGCTCGGCCACCTGGGCAGGCCGGCGGAAGCCGACGATTGCAGCCGTGACGGCCGGATGGCGGAGCGTCCAGGCAATCGCGGCCTCGCCGGGCGTCCGGCCGTGCCGTGCCGCAACGGTGCGCAGCACCTCGACGAAGGCCAGGTTCGCGCTGAGGTTCGGCTCCTGGTACTCCTTCGTGCGCTTCCTCCAGTCGTCCTCCGGCAGCGCGGCCAGGCGCTCGCGCGTCATCTTGCCGCTCAGCAGCCCCGCCTGCATCGGCGAGTAGACGATGACGCCGATGTCGTGCGCGAGACAGTACGGTAGCACCTCGGCCTCGATCTTCCGGCGCAGCAGCGAGTAGGGCGGCTGCAGCGACTCGACCGGCGCCACGCGGTTGGCGCGCTCGAGGTCGTCCACGCCGAAGTTCGAGACGCCGATGTGCCTGACCTTGCCCTCCCGCTTCAGCTCCGCCAGCGCGCCCCACCCTTCCTCGATGGGGTCCGTGCCGGCCACGTTCGTCCACCGCGGCCAGTGAACCTGGTAGAGGTCGATGGCCTCGACGCCCAGCCGGCGCAGGCTGGCCTCGCATTCGCGCTTGATCGACGCAGGCTCGAGCGAGTGCGCGACCTCGCCCCCACCCTCGGGCCAGACGAGGCTGCACTTGGTGAAGACGTACGGCCGCATCCCGGCGGGGATGCGCTTCAGGGCGCGCCCGACCACCTCCTCCGAGCGGCCGAGGCCGTACACCGGAGCGGTGTCGATCCAGTTCACACCGAGGTCGGCCGCCTTCTCGATGGCGGCAATCGACTCGTTGTCATCCTGCGGCCCCCAGCCGAAGGCGTAGCCCCCGCCGCCAACAGCCCAGGCCCCGAACCCGACGCGCGTGATCTCGAGCCCCGTCCTGCCGAGTCGCTTCTTCTGCATCAATCGCCTCCTGATCCCGGAACTCCGCGCCCGTGAGTATCTGCGGTGAGGTGCGCAGCAGACAACAACGGCTTGTCCACGTTCACCACAGAGGCACAGCAGCACGGAGATACGTGCAGAGGATCCTTGAACATTCTAAGGAATCTCTCGGTCTCGGATCGTGCAGGAGGTGCAAACGGTGCTGAAGGTGCCGGGGGTGCTCGTGCTGATGGTGCCGAGGGTGCTCGTGCTGATGGTGCCGAGGGTGCTGGTACGGATCGGCGCTCTCGGTACCCCCTGCACTAGCCGCTGAAAAAACGCGGCCTGAATGCATCCGACCGCTCTGGTTGCCCTTGTGGTGAACGCACGTGACAGGCGTTGCTATCATCGTGAGGATGTTCACCCCTTCGCCAGCCCTGCAGTCGGCCTGGCAGCGGCACGAGCGTCGCTGGGCCGATCACCTCTATGTCTACGCCGTCGTCTCGAGGCGAAGCCGCGGGGTCTCGATCGGGATCAACCTCAATCCCGGGAAGGAGTGCAACTTCGACTGCATCTACTGCCAGGTGGATCGCGGGGTGCCCGGACGGACACGGCGGGTGGACCTCGACGTGCTCGCGCGCGAGCTCGACACGATATTGGCAGCCGCCCGTGACGGCTCGCTGTACCAGTCGCCGCCGTTCGACGCGCTCGCGCCCGACCAGCGGACCATCCGCGACATCGCCTTCTCGGGCGACGGCGAGCCGACCACGTTCCGCGGCTTGGGAAAGGCGGTGGAGATTGCGGCGGCGGGCCGGCGACGGCACGGCCTCGATCAGGCGAAGCTCGTGCTGATCACCAACGCGGCTTACCTCGCGAGGCCGAAGGTCCGCGAGACGCTGGCGCTTCTGGACCGGAACAACGGCGAGATCTGGGCCAAGCTGGACGCCGGCACGGAGGAGTCGTTCCGGCGGGTGAACCGCTCGAAGGCCACGCTCGCGCAGGTGCTCCACAGCATCCTCGACGCGGCGCGCGCCCGGCCCGTCGTCATCCAGTCGCTCTGGGTGCGCCTCGACGGCGAACCACCTCCTGACACCGAGGTTGCCGCCTTCTGCTCCCGGCTCGAAGAGCTTCGCGCGGCGGGCGGACACCTCAAGTCAATCCAGCTCTACACCATCGCGCGGAAGCCGGCCGAGCCGTCGGTGTCGCCGCTGAGCAACGGCGAACTCGACCGGATAGCGCGCCTGGTGCGCGACCGCCTGCCCGTCCCAATCGAGGTGTTCCACGGCGTCGCCTGAGCCGCGGAAACCGGTTCCCCGGGCTCGCACGTGGGACGAGCGTTTCACCGCGGAGACGCAGAGAACGCAGAGGTCCTTGGATTGATTCGAGGTCGCTGCTCGTGACGTTCCGTGGCTCTGTGCCGCTGTCGTGAATCTCTGCGCGCTCTGCGTCTGCGGTGAATTCCTGACGCCCCGTCTTCACAGGTGCCACCGCCGCGGCCCTGAGGCCGGGATCCTCAAAACGAACCGCGTCTTCTGCGTACGTCTCTGTGCGCCTCGTGGTGAAAGTGCACAAGCCCGCCCCTAGCAGGTTGCTGAAGAGAGAAGCCTGCAATGTAAAAGGGAAAATGGAGAGTGAAAAGAGGGCGTGTTTCTACATTTTCCCTTTTGCGTTTTGCATTTCAGGCCGCGTGTTTCAGCGGCCTGCTAGTGCGTCTGCGCACGGTGGCTGCGGGCGGGCGGGCGGCCGAACTCGCCCACCAGCGGCGACGCCAGCGCGGCGAAATCGGGATAGCGCATCCGCACCGCGTCCACGTGCGTGCCCGCGTGGAAGACCACCTCGTCGTCCTCCGCGATCACCCGATCGACGAACGTCCGCTGGCCGAACATCGGCCCGAACGGCGGCACGGCGCCGGTCTCGACGTCCGGGTAGAGCTGACGCAGTTCGGCCTCGGTCGCCAGCCGCACCGTGTTCGCTCCCGCCAGGTGCCGGAGCTGTTCCAGGTCGACCATGTAGTGCGCGGGCAGGACGGCGAGAACCGGCTGTCCGTCGGCCAGGCACACGACGGTCTTGGCCCACTGGCGTCCCGGCACGTGTGTGGCGGCCGCCTCTTCCTGCGCGGTGAACGCGGTCCGGTGTGAAAGCACCGTATGGGGTTTCTGGCGGATGAATTCCGCGATCGACGGGGGGATCGGCATGCTGGCCTCCTTTTCCGTAGGACGGTTGGAAGACGCTCGGCCGACTCGTGTGCGGTGAGGAAGGGCCGCGCTTGCCGACGCGACCCGAGGATCATCTTACGCCCGCTCGTCGCCCGGGGCCAGCCTGGCCAGCCTAGCTCCTAGCCCCTAGCCCCTCCCTACATCCGATCCGAGAGCAGCGCGACGCTGAGCGCGTAGGCGTGGGCGCAGTTGTAGGCGAGCAGCGCCTCGTAGTTGCCGTACACCAGGTAGGTCCGCGAGCCGGCGCGCACGAGCGAGGCGTCGAACGACGTGCGGGGCAGTTTCTGTCCCGTCTCCGTGCGGACGCCCAGCGCACTCCACCGCGAGAGCGGCAGCTTCACCGTCATCTGGCGCTCTGCCACGCACCCCTCGGCCCGCAGCGGGGCTGCCTCGTCGATGGCCGCCGTCTCGGCTGGCAGCCGGACCGCCCTTCCCCACCGCTGACCCGTCGTCCAGCCGTGCTCGCGCAGGTAGTTGGCAATCGACGCGAAGGTGTCGCCCCGCGACGACCAGATGTCGCGCCGGCCGTCGCCGTCGAAGTCTACGGCGTACTTGAGGTAGCTCGACGGCATGAACTGCGGCTGCCCCATCGCGCCCGCCCACGACCCCTTCATCCGCGCGAGCTCGATGTCGCCGCGATCGAGGATCCGCAGGGCGTCGAACAGCTCGGCGCGGAACAGCGCCGCCCGGCGGTTGTCGTAGGCAAGCGTGGCGAGGGCCGGGATGGTCGGGCGAACGCCGCTGAAGCGGCCGAAGGTGGACTCGAGGCCCCAGACGGCGATGAGGATGGAGGAAGGGACACCGTACTGCGCGGTCACCTTGCGGAGCAGCGGGCCATGCTGGCGCGCCATGCGCCGGGCCGTCCTGACCGTCCGGGCGTCCACCCGGCGCTTCAGGTACGTGTCGATCGCCATCACCTGCTCGGCCTGCGTCCGGTCGCGCTCGATCACCACGGGCAGGACGGTCACCTCGCCCAGCGCCGCCTCCACCGTCGACTGGCTGATGCCCTTCGCAAGCGCCTCCTGGCGCAGTTCCTTCAGCCAGTCCTCGAACGGCGCCAGCTCGCGCCCGGGTTCCTGCCCGAACACCAGCCCGCACGCCAACGCCACCAGCACCGCCACGCCGATCGCCCGTCCGGCACTCCTCACCGCACCACCCCCGGGACATTATGCATGACGCAGGAGGACTCAAGGCTCACGGCTCAGGGCTCAGGGTGGAGGGGGGAGGATGGTTCGTCGTGCAGAGGGTGCAGGCGGTGCAGAAGGTGCAGGCGGTGCAGGCGGTGCAGAAGGTGCTGGAGGTGCAGGAGGTGCAGGAGCCCTGAGCCGTGAGCCTTGAGCCGCCCTTGAGCCGTGAGCCCTGAGCCTTGAGCCTTGAACTGCTGAGCGGGCAGCAAAGGCGTATACTCTCGCGGATCTGCGATCCTGTATGCCGATCGCCCGCAGGCGCCTGTCCCCCTCGCAGCTCCTGACCGTCAGCTTCGTCGCGCTGATCGCTGCCGGCACCGTGCTGCTCGCGCTGCCGGTCGCCGGCGGCCGCGGGCGGCTCTCCCTCCTCGACGCCGCGTTCACCTCCACCTCGGCCGTCTGCGTCACCGGCCTCAACGTCCTCGACACGCCGCGCGACCTGTCGCTCTTCGGGCAGGTCGTGCTGATGGCGCTCATCCAGCTCGGCGGCCTCGGCTACATGACCCTCACCACCGTCATCGCGGTGGCCATCGGCCGCCGGCTGACGGTGACGGAGCGCCTGACGCTCCAGGAGGCCCTCAACACGAAGACGCTGGAAGGGCTGGGCCGCTTCGCCCTCTCGGTTTTCAAGCTGACGCTGATCTTCGAGCTGACGGGCGCCGCCCTGCTCGCGCTCCGGTGGCTGCACGACCTCGGCGCCGCGCGGGCGGCGTACTACGGCCTGTTCCACGCGGTCTCCGCCTTCAACAACGCCGGCTTCGCCCTCTTCTCCGACAACCTGGTCCGGTTCAGGGGCGACTGGCTCGTCAACCTCGTCGTCTGCGGCCTGATCATCTGCGGGGGCCTGGGGTTCGTCGTGCTCAGGGAACTCGGGCACGCGCGGGGCCTTCGCCGGCTCTCGGTGCACACGCGGCTGGTGATCGCCCTGACGGCCCTCCTCATCGCCGGCGGCACGGCTGCGCTCTTCCTCCTCGAGGCGCGGAACCCGGCGACGCTCGCGCAGCTCCCGCTGCACGAGCGGCTGCTCGCCTCGTTCTTCCAGGCGGTGACGCCGCGCACCGCGGGCTTCAACACGATCGACATCGGCGCGATGGCCCCCGCCAGCCTCTTCCTGCTGATGATCCTGATGTTCATCGGGGCGTCGCCGGGCGGCACGGGGGGCGGCGTGAAGGTGACGACGTTCGGGATCACCGTGGCAGCGCTGCTGGCGACCGTGCGGGGGCGGGCGGACACCACGCTCCTGCGACGGCGGGTCGCGCCCGAGGTCGTTGCGCGCGCCTTCTTCATCAGCCTGATCGCGTTTCTCGCGCTCAACACGGTTGCCGGCCTGCTGCTGGTGACCGAGGGCCGGCAGCTGCTGCCGACGCTCTTCGAGACCACGAGCGCGTTCGGCACGGTGGGCCTGTCGATGGGAGAGGGCGGGCCGCTCAGCCTCGCAGGCCACTTCTCCGTCCTGGGGAAGCTGCTCTTGATGGCTATGATGCTGGCCGGGCGCGTCGGGCCCCTCACGCTGGCCGTTGCGCTGGCGGGCGGGCGGACACCTCCGCGCGTCCGCCACCCCGAGGGCAGGATCCTGATCGGCTGACGGGAGGGTGACGTGGTGCGACGAAAGAAGCAGTTCGCGGTGATCGGGCTGGGGCGTCTTGGATCGGCCATGGCGGCCACGCTCGCCGACCTGGGCCACGACGTCATCGGGGTGGACGCAAACGAGGAGCACGTGCGCGAGATGGCCGACGTGCTCACGCACGCCGTCCAGCTCGATGCCACCGACGAGCGCGCGCTCCGCGCCGCCGGCATCCAGGACGTGGACGTCGCGGTGGTCTCGATCGGCGAGAACATCGAGGCGAGCCTGCTGGTGGTGATGCAGCTCAAGGAGCTGGGCATCCCGACGATCGTCGCCAAGGCCGTCACCTCGCTGCACGGCCGAATCCTCGAGCGGCTCGGCGTGTCGCGCGTCATCTTCCCCGAGCGCGACATGGCGATCCGGGTGGCGCACAGCCTGGTGATGACCGACGTGATCGACTACATCGAGCTGTCGCGCGACTTCAGCATCGTCGAAATCCCGGCTCCCCCGCCGTTCGTCGGCCGCACGCTGAGGGAGCTGGAGCTGCGGCCGCGCCTCGGCCTCACGATCATCGCGATCAAGCGGAAGCCGGCGACCGGCGGCCCCGAGGTGACGACGGTCTCGCCCGGAGGCGACGAGCGGATCCAGCAGAACGACGTGCTCGTCCTGCTCGGGGACAACGCGCAAATCGCCAAGCTGGACGAGCTGCTGGGGTGAGGGCCGGCCGGACGCCTGGGCCACTGCCCCTGGGGCGCTGATCAGCGGGCGTAGAGGTGCAGCACCTCGGGCAGGATGCGGCGGCTCTTCTCGGGGTTGGTGACGGCACCGCACGTGTAACGGTAGCCGGCGTGGATTTCCTGCAACAGGCCGAGCACCTCGTGCGCGTACTCGAGGCGCGTCTTCGAGTTCTCGAGTGCGACCGCGAGGCGCGGGTGGTGCCGCGCAATGGTGCGGCGGGCGCCGCGAATCGCGTTCGCCTCGGCGTTCTCGATGTCGAGCTTGATGAAATCCACGCGCTCGACCTTCAGCTCCTCCAGCGCCCGGTCGAGCGTGGTCAGCGGCACGTCCACCGTCGCCTTCATCCAGGGATGCGAGACGCTGTTGCACACCGAGCACTTCTCGACGACGACCAGCGGTAGCGTGGCTTCCTCGTGCCACACGCCCTTCTCGACCACCACCACCTTGCCCTCGGCAATCTCCTTGGCAAGGTTGCGGCGGAGGGCCGCGTTCGAGCGGGGCGTCACCTCGAAGGTGATCACCTTGCTGGCGCCGGCGGCGAGCGCTGTCCGGGCGAAGAGGCCGACGTGGGCCCCGGCATCCACCACGACATCGCCCCTCCGCACGCCAAGGCCGCCCGGCCGGCCGTACATGTCGTGCTCCTGCTCGGCCAGCACGACCGAGAGGCTCCAGAGGTCGTCGGCCGCCGGCATCCAGAAGCCGCCGACCGGGGTCTGGTACAAGTAGAGGCCTGACGGATCCTCCGCGAGGAAGCGGCTGGCCGCGAGGATCTCGTCGGTCCGCTGCTTGACCTCGCGCGCCTTCACGAGGCCCCGGAACGCATCGATCTCGCCGCAGAGCGGGTTCTCCCACGACACGGCCGCCTTCGCGTCGAGCCAGTACGGACCGTAGGCCTGGCTGCGGGCGGCGAAGACGAGTGCCGCCGCGATTGCGATCGCGACGAGGAGCGCTCCGATCAACCAGCGGCGCGTGCGGACCATCGGGGTGTTATAGCACACCCGGGAGAAGGCTCACGGCTCAGGGCTCAGGCTCATGGCTTGCCGCGCCGGAGCCCAAGCTCGCCCCGCGGAGCGGCGCCCTGCCCGACCGGAGCGCCACACCAACGGCTACTCCGCGCGCAACACCTCGGCCGGGTTGACGCGCGTGGCGCGGCGGGGCGGGCAGGCACGACGCGGCGAAGGCGACCAGCCAGACGAGGGCCGTGACCGCCAGCAGCATCGGCACGTCGGCAGCTGGCGACCCGCCCGATACGCCTGCTATGAGCCGCGCGGCTGCAACGCCGAGCACGAGCCCGGCGATCGAGCCGGCCGCCGCGACGCGCGCCCCGTCGGATGCCACCAGCCGCAGCACGTCGAGCCGCGTGGCGCCGAGGGCCATCCGGACGCCAATCTCGCGCTGACGCCGCGCCGTCCGCCACGACACCAGGCCGTAGACCCCGATCGCCGCCAGCAGCAGCGCGACGCCGCGCAACAGCACACCGGCTGCGGCCAGCAAGGCCAGCGACAGCGCGATCTGCGAGATGGCCGACAGGCGCTGAAGCCGGGCGCGGCCTGGCGTCGCACCGGCGACGTTCCCGCCAGCCAGCGCACTGGCCGCAATGCCGCCCCGCGTTGCGTGCAGCGCCGGCACCAGGCCGAACGCCACGGCCGCCATCGCGGACACGCCAAGCGTGGCCATCAGCGAGACGAGGTCGGGTGACACGTCCAGCGTGAGCGGCACGTCGAGCCATGCCACGACGGCCCCGATCGTCCACCACGAGAGCATCAGCGCGAGCAGGCCGGCAACGACGGCCACCACCAGGCTTTCGATCAGCAACTGCCGGACCACGCGCGCCCGGCCGGCGCCCAGCGCGAGGCGGATGCCAATCTCCCGCGCGCGCATGGTCGAGCGGCCCAGCAGCAGCGCCGCCACGTTGGCGCAGGCGACGAGCAGCACGATGCCCGCGATGGCGAACGCCACGACGGCCAGGCGTGTCACGTCGCCGCGATCGGACGGGTGGGAAGCGCCGCGCATCGGCGAAAGCACGAAGCCGTCAAGGGGCCGTGCGGCCGCCGCGCTCGCCTCGAGGCGGGCTGCGAGGTCGCGCAGGAACGCGGATGCGGCGCGGGGGCTGGTGCCGGCCCTCAACCGGCCGAACCCCTCGAAGGTCGCGTGCTCGCGAAGGCTCAGCAGTTCGCCGTATCATGGCCCGCAGTCTCCGGCCCCCCTGAAGGAACCTGCCATGCGCCCGATCCTGCTGGTTCGCCAAGCCGCGCCACGGCCCGGCCTTCCGCCGCTCGCCCTGCTGGCCCTCGTCCTCTGCCTTGCGTTGCCGGGTCCGGCTGCGGGGCAGGGGCGCCGCACGATCACCTTCCAGGACCTGATGAAGTTCAGGGCGATCCAGTCGCCGGCCATCTCAGAGGACGGCACAATCGTCGCCTACGCGCTGCAACCCGATCGCGGGGATGGCGAGGGGGTCGTTCACGTGCTCTCCACCGGGAAGGTCTATCGGGTGCCGCGAGGCGGGGCGCCGATCATCGCGAGCGACGGCCGGCACGTCGCGATGCCGGTGAAGATCCCGTTTGCCGACACCGAGAAGCCGGCAAAGGATCGGCCGAAGCCGGGCCTCGCCATCCTCGAGACCTCCACCGGAAAGACCATCACCATCGAGAACGCCGATCGGCTGGCGTTCAGCCACGACGGGCGGTGGGCGGCCTATTTCGTCGCGCCGCCCGAGCCGCAGAAGGAGGACAAGGAGAAGGAAAGGGAGAAACCCGGCGAGGCCTCCGAGCCGGCCACGCTGCACGTGCGGGACCTCTCCACCGGCGTTGACACGAAACTGGGCGGCGCCACCGCCTTCGCCTTCGACCGGGCCTCGAACCTCCTCGCGTATGCCGCGGCAACCGGCGACGGCGCCGGCAACGGCCTTTACGTGCGCGACCTGGCCGCTCCGGGCGCAGAGCCGCTCGCGGTGGTGGAGGCCGCCAAGGGGCGCTATGAGTCTCTTGCCTGGTCGCGCGAAGGGTCGCGCCTGGCCTTCCTGGCGGCGGTCGAGACCAAGGCCGGCGAGGCGGGAGCGGCAACGCTCTGGACGTGGGACGGCAAGACGCGGCGCGCACGGACGGTTGCAGCTGCCAGGCAGGCGCCGAAGGGATGGACGCTGCCGCTCAAGAACGAGGTGACGTGGTCGCGCGATGGCCGGCGCGTCTTCTTCGGGTTCAAGCCCGATGCGGCGGAGCCGGGCAATCGCAACAACGAGAAGGGCGTCGAACCAGACCCGTACGACGTGGACCGACTGCTCGAGAAGGTCGAGCTGGACGTCTGGCACTGGAAGGACCCGCAGATCCAGGCGCAGCAGCGGATTGGATGGAACCGCCAGAAGGACCGCACCTACCGCGCGGTCGCCCACCCCGAGAGCGGCCGCGTGGTGGCGCTGGCCGACCTCGAGGTTCCCGATGTCGCAGTCCCCGAGAACCCGCGCGTGGCGCTCGGTACGACGACGGTGCCGTATGCCCGGCAGGCGACGTGGGACGAGGGCCGCCGCGACGCCTGGCTGGTGGACCTGGAAACCGGCAAGCGAACGCCAATCGCCCGTGGCGTGCTCGGCCCGGTGGTGCTCTCACCGGACGGCGCCTGGGCAGCCTACTTCCACGACCGCCACTGGCACGTCTACGACGTGGCGAAGGGCACAACGCGCAATGCCACCGAGGCGCTCGGCGTCACGCTGTACGACGAGGATCACGACACGCCCGGAACCCCGCGCGCGTACGGGTTCGGGGGCTGGGTGGGCGATGGATCGTCCTTCCTGGTCTACGACGCGTTCGACGTGTGGCGAATCCCGGCCGCGGGCGGCAGCCCCGAGAACCTGACCGCCGGGCAGGGCCGGGCGGGCCGGGTGCGGTTCCGCCTGGTGGATCTCGACCGCGACGCCCCAAGCTTCTCGACGCGCGAGCCACTGCTGCTCACCGCCTATCACGAGCGGGAAAAGAACTGGGGCTTCTACCGCGCGTCGTTCGACAAGCCGGGCGTGACGCGCGGGCTCGACGAGAAGAAGCTGTTCAAGTTCGTGGCGAAGGCCAAGCGGGCCGATGTCATCGTCTACACGCGCGAGAGCTACGAGGAGTTCCCGGACCTGTGGGTGGCAGATACGGCCTTCGCCCGGCCGCGCCGGATTTCCGACGCCAACCCGCAGCTGGCCGAGTTCGCCTGGGGCAGCGCCGAGCTGGTGACCTACACCAATCTCGACGGCGTCGAGCTGCAGGGTGTGCTGATCAAGCCAGCCGACTACGAGCCGGGCAAGCGCTACCCCGTCATCACGTACATCTACGAGCGCCAGTCGCAGCGGCTGTACGAGTTCAACGAGCCGGTAGTGAATCACCGGCCCTCGTTCGCCGTCTACGCCGGCGCCGGCTATGCGGTCTTCCTGCCCGACATCGTCTTCACGCCCGGCCACCCCGGGCCGTCGGTCGTGAAGTCGGTGGTCCCCGCCGTGCAGAAGCTGGTGGACCTTGGGATCGCCGACCCGAAGGCGCTCGGGGTGCACGGCCACTCGTGGGGCGGCTACGGCACGGCGTACCTGGTGA
Organism: Vicinamibacterales bacterium; assembly: GCA_029974175.1. Classification (GTDB taxonomy): domain Bacteria; phylum Acidobacteriota; class Vicinamibacteria; order Vicinamibacterales; family Fen-181; genus JARKSS01. The sequence goes on along the minus strand of JARKSS010000097.1, from coordinate 18,942 downwards.
CGCAGACCAGCCTGTTCGCCGCGGCCGTGGCCGGCGCACCGGTGGCCAACATGACCAGCGCGTACGGCGGCATCCGCTGGGAGTCGGGGGTCGCCCGGCAGTTCCAATACGAGCGGACGCAGAGCCGAATCGGCGGCAGCCTGTGGAAGTACCCGGAGCGCTATATCGAGAACTCGCCGCTGTTCTACGCCGACCGCATCACCACGCCGCTGCTGATCCAGCACGGCGACGAGGACGGCGCGGTGCCGTGGTACCAGGCGATCGAGCTGTACCTGGCACTGCGGCGCCTCGACAAGGACTGCATCTTCCTGCAGTACCGGGGCGAGCCGCATCACCTGCAGAAGTACCCGAACAAGCTCGACTACTCCATCAAGATGAAGGAGTACTTCGACCACTACCTGAAGGGGGAACCGCCGGCCGAGTGGATCGTGTCGGGCCGCCCCTACAAGGGCAAGTAGGAGGGAAGAGCCCCGAGCTGAAGCCCCGCTGCGGCGGGTGCGGCGGCACGCTCAACGATTGCCCCCGCTGTTGATTTCTTCTACACTTGAGCCGATGGATGGCCGGCGCCCGAAACGGGCGCCGGCACGTGCGTCCGTTGGCGTCGCTTCACGGCCGGACCGCCTTCCTTCCCCTCCCCGATCCGCCCGTTCCCCCGATGCGTGTGCCTCGGAGCCGCGGGCCCCCGACAACCGTCCATCAGTCAGGTCCGCCCGATGTCCCGATCACCCGTCAGCGATGGAGGGCTGCGCGAGCGGATCCTCCAGGAAACCGGCGTCAACACCGCCCGCTGCTACCAGTGCGGCAAGTGCTCGGCGGGCTGCCCGATGGCCGCCGAGACGCGCTGGCGTCCGCACGACGTCATGCGGATGGTCAACACCGGCGCGGTCGGCCCACTCCAGGACGACCCTTCCATCTGGCTGTGCCTTGCCTGCGAGACCTGCGCTTCGCGGTGCCCCAACGGCTGCGACCCGGCGCGCGTGATCGACGCCCTGCGCGAGCGCTTCGCACGCGAGGCCCCGGGCGGGGTGCCGCGGCCGGTGGCGGCGTTCCACCGCGCGTTCCTCGACCAGGTGCGGCGGCACGGCCGCTCCTTCGAGCTGGGGATGGTCATGGAGTACAAGCTGCGCACCGGCGCGCTGACCGAGGACGCTCTCTCGGCGCCCGGACTGCTCGCCCGCGGCAAGCTGTCGCTCACTCCGTCACGCATCTCGGGCATCGGCGAGGTGCGCCGCATCTTCGACGCCTGCACGGGCAGCGCCGGTACCGGTGCCGGCGGAACGGGCGCCGGCGGAGACGACCGATGAGGACCGGCTACTTCCCCGGGTGCTCACTGCACGGCACGGCCCGCGAGTTCGACGAAAGCCTGCGGGCGGTGGCTGGCGCCATCGGCGCCCCGCTGGCCGAGATCGACGACTGGAACTGCTGCGGCGCCAGCTCGGCGCACGTGGTGGGGCAACGACTGGCCGTCGCGCTGCCGGCGCGCAACCTGGCGCTGGCCGAGGCGCAGGGCGTCGAGCAGGTGCTGGCGCCGTGCGCCGCCTGCTACAACCGCCTCGCGAAGGCGCGGCGGGTAATCGAAGAGGACGAGGCGCTCCGGCGCGAAATGCCCGAGCTGCTGGGCCGGCCGTTCGGCAACCGGGTGGCGGTACGGAACATCCTGGAGTTCCTCACCGACGCGCTGCCCGTCATCGAGGCCCGGCTTGTGCACGCCTTCGGCGGGCTGCCTCTTGCCTGCTACTACGGGTGCCTGCTCGTGCGCCCCGCGTCGGTCACCTCGGCGGAGGATCCCGAACACCCGACCGCGATGGAGCAGATTGCCCGGGCGTGCGGCGCCGCCCCCGTCACGTGGCACATGGGGCTCGAGTGCTGCGGCGGGTCGCTCTCGGTCAGCCGGACCGGGTCGGTCATCCGGCTCGGGCGGGCCATCCTCGAGGACGCCCGCAAGGCGGGCGCCGAGGCGCTGCTCGTGGCCTGCCCGATGTGCCATTCGAACCTCGACTTCCGCCAGCGTGCGATGACGCGGGACGGCCGCCCGCCGATTCCCGTCCTCTACGTCACCGAGCTGGTCGGGCTTGCGTTGGGGATCGAGCCGCGGCGCCTGGGGCTCGACCGCCACTTCGTCAGCCCGGCGCCGTTGCTCGCGCGGCGCGGCCAGGCGCCGGCGGGCGGGAGGCACTGATGGCGCGCATCGGGGTGTTCGTCTGTCACTGCGGCGAGAACATCGGCCGCACCGTGGATGCCTCCTCGGTCGCCGAGGCGCTGCGCAGCCACCCGGGCGTGGTTCATGCCGAAGACTACCGCTACATGTGCTCGGACCCGGGCCAGACGCTGGTCCGCGAGGCGATTGCCGCCAATCGCCTGACGGGCGTGGTGGTCGCCGCCTGCTCGCCGCACATGCACGAGCGGACGTTCCGCAAGGTGGTGGCGGCGGCCGGCCTCAACCCCTTCCTCTGCGAGATGGCCAACATCCGCGAGCAGTGCTCGTGGATCCACGAAGACCGCGAGCAAGCCACGGGGAAGGCGATCGCGATCACGCGCGCGCTGGTCGAGAAGGTGAAAGCGAACACCCCGCTCGAGACCATCCGGATCCCGATCGAGCGGCGGGCGCTCGTCATCGGCGGCGGCATTGCCGGCATCCAGGCGGCGCTCGACCTGGCGGACGGGGGGGCCGAGGTCGTCCTGGTCGAGAAGGAGTCGTCTATCGGCGGGCACATGAGCCAGCTTTCCGAGACGTTCCCCACGCTCGACTGCTCGCAGTGCATCCTCACGCCGCGGATGGTGGAGGTCGCCCAGCACCCCCGCATCCGCCTTTACGCCTACAGCGAGGTCGAGGAGGTCTCGGGTTACATCGGCAACTTCGAGGTGAAGGTTCGCCGCAAGGCCCGCTCGGTCAACGAGACGCTGTGCAACGGCTGCGGCGCCTGCACGCAGGCGTGCCCGAACCGCAAGGTGCCGAACGAGTTCGAGTGCGGCCTGGGGAAGCGTCCCGCGATTTCGGTGCCGTTCCCGCAGGCGGTCCCGAACATGCCGGTGCTCGACCGCGAGCGGTGCGCGCGGTTCATGGCCATCCGCAAGGGGATCACGAAGGCGGTCTGCGGGAAGTGCGCCGAGGCCTGCACGCGCGGCGCGATCGACTTCGCCCAGGAAGACCGGTTCGTCACCGAGAAGGTGGGGGCCATCATCATCGCCACCGGGTACCAGCTCTACTCGATCGGGAAGGAGCAGCCCGAGGGCGAGGGCCTGTCGGGGTACGGCGAGTACGGGTACGGCCAGGTGCCCGACGTCATCGACGGCCTGCAGTTCGAGCGGCTCGCCTCGGCGTCCGGGCCGACCGGCGGCCGGATCGTGCGCCCGTCCGACGGCCGGGTGCCGAAGCGCGTGGTGTTCCTGCAGTGCGTGGGGTCGCGCGACCCGTCAAGGGGCATCCCCTACTGCTCGAAGATCTGCTGCATGTACGTCGCCAAGCACGTGATGCTCTACCGCCACAAGGTGCACGACGGCGAGGCGGTGGTCTTCTACATGGACGTGCGGGCCGCGGGCAAGGGGTACGACGAGTTCACGCGGCGGGCGATCGAAGAAGAAGGCGCGATCTACCGGCGGGGGCGCGTGGCACGCCTCTGGCGTGACGGCGACGTCGTCAAGGTGCAGGGGTTCGACACACTTTCCGGTGAACCGCTGCTGCTGGACGCCGACCTGGTGGTGCTCGCGACCGCCGTGCGCCCGCAGCCGGGAATCCGCGCGCTCGCGCAGAAGCTCTCGGTGTCGTGCGACCAGCACGGCTTCATCAACGAGGCACACCCGAAGCTGCGCCCCGTCGAGACGAACACGGCCGGGATCTTCGTGGCCGGCGCCTGCCAGGCGCCGCGCGACATCCCCGAGTCGGTTGCGATGGGCAGCGCGGCCGCGGCCAAGGTGCTCGGCCTCTTCTCGAAGGCCGAACTCGAGCGCGAACCGACGGTGGCGCGCGTCGATGCGGCCCACTGCGCGGGCTGCTTCCTGTGCGAGCGCGTCTGCCCGTACGGCGCCGTCGGCCGCCGTGAGGTCCGCGACCGTGCCGGCCGGCTGGTAAAGGTGGTGGCCGAGGTCAATCCGGGTGTCTGCCAGGGGTGCGGCACGTGCCAGGCCACCTGCCCCGGCAAGCACGTCGAGGTGCAGGGGTTCACCGACCAGCAGATCTACGCGGAGATCGCGGCGTTGTAGCTGCGGGGCGGTGGCTGCCGGCCATCGGCGTGGCTGCCGGGCATCAGCGGTGGCTGCCGGGCATCAGCGGCAACCGCAGGGCTTCAGCCCTGCGCCTTGGGGGGTTCAATGGCGTTTCAGCCGAAGATCACGGCGTTCGTCTGCAACTGGTGCACCTATACCGGCGCCGACCTCGCGGGCACCAGCCGGCTGCAGATGGCTCCCGAGGTGCGCATCATCCGGCTCCCCTGCACCGGGCGCATCGATCCGCTGTTTGTCATCAAGGCGTTCGAGCGCGGGGCCGACGGCGTCATCGTCAGCGGCTGTCACCCGGCCGACTGCCACTACAACAGCGGCAACTACCACGCGCGTCGGCGCTTCGCGATCTTCCGCGACCTGCTCGACTTCGTCGGCCTCGATCCGCGCCGCGTGATCTTCTCCTGGGTCTCGGCTTCCGAAGGGGGCAAGTGGCGCGACATCGTGGACAGCGCTGCCGCCACGATCCGCGAGCTGGGGCCCTGCCGCGCTGACACTGGAGACGAGGGGCGAGGGAGGCTGGCGTGCGCGAGCTGAGAGAGCTGGCCGTCCGGCTGCTCGAGACGAGCGACGTGCAGGTGGTCATCGGCTGGGAGGAGTCGCGCCGCGGCGTGCGGCCGGCGTTCGCGCAAACGCCGGCCGAGGCCGAACGCCTCGTCTTCGACCAGCGGTGCGTGCACAACCTGGCCGCCTACCTCCACCCGCGACGCAAGCACATCCGCGGGCTCGGACGGCCGGCCGTCGTGGTGAAGGGGTGCGACGCGCGCGCGGTTGCCGGGCTGATCCGCGACAACCAGCTGCGCCGCGAGGACGTGGTGTTGATCGGGGTGAGATGTCCGGGAGTGTGGGCGGAGAACAAGGCTGAAGGCCAGCCCGGAAACCGAAGGTGGGCCGAACGGTGCGTCAGCTGCCCCCAGCGGACTCCCACGCTTTGCGATTACCTGATCGGCGAGGACAGCCCCGAGCCATCCGGGGGCCCCGGCCTCGAGGCGCAGGTCGAGCGGATCCAGGCGCTGCCGATGGCCGAGCGCTGGGCCTTTTGGTCGTCGGCCTTCGAGCGGTGCGTCAGGTGCTACGCCTGCCGGGAGATCTGCCCCTTGTGCTTCTGCGAGCGGTGCCTGGCCGACAAGTCGATGCCCCAGTGGATTGAAAGCTCTCCCCACCGGCGCGGCAACCTCGCCTGGCATCTCGCCCGCGCCCTGCACCTGGCGGGGCGCTGCGTCGGCTGCGGCGAGTGCGAGCGCGCGTGCCCGGCCGGGATCCCGTTGTCGATCCTCAATGCGCGGCTGCAGCAATCGGTCCGCGAGCGCTTCGAGTTCGTCGTCTCCGACGATCCCGTCGCGCCCTCACCGATCGGCGAGTTCCGCGTGGACGACGGGCAGGAGTTCATCCGATGAGAGTCATCTCCGACGCCGACCTGCGCGGGCTGGCAGCCGACCTGCTCGCGGCCGGCTCCACGGTCTGGGGCCCCGCGCGAGTGCCGGGATCGCCGCGGCCCGGCGTGGAGTACCGACCGCTTCGCGAGGCTGCCGAACTCGACCTGGGCGCCGGCCTCCCGTTCCTGCCCCTGAAGCAGGTCTTCCTCCCGCCCACCGAGCCGCTGTTCTGGTGGGAGCGCAAGGGGACCGAGGTCCGGCTCGTTCCGCCCGCACCGCCGAACCGAAGGGTTGTCGTGATCGGCGCCCGGCCGTGCGACGCGGCAGGCGCGGACGCGATGGACCGCGTGATGGGCTGGGACTACCGCGACGAGTTGTGGTTCGCCCGGCGCGACGCCGCCACCGTGGTGACGGTGGCCTGCGAACGGCCCGCAGACGAGGCGTGCTTCTGCTCGGACGTCGGGCTGGGGCCCTCGCACCCGCGCGGTTCCGACCTGCTGCTGATCCCGCATCCGGGCGGCTACGCCGTGGAGGAGGTCACCGCGAAGGGGCGCGAGCTGGTCGCGGCGTTCCCCCACCGCTTCCGCGAGGACGAGCAGGTGACACCCGGCGAAACGGCAGCGGCGGGCCCGCCCCGCATCGACCTGGCCGGGGTGCAGCGCTGGCTCGCCGACCACTTCGAGGACGAGACGTGGAACGAGGTTGCGCTGCGCTGTCACGGCTGTGGTGCCTGCGCCAGCGTGTGCCCCGCGTGCCACTGCTTCGACATCGTGGACGAGCCCGACTCGCTGCTCGCGGGCACGCGCCGCCGGAACTGGGACAGCTGCCAGACTTCGCGCTTCACGGTCCACGCCTCGGGGCACAACCCGCGCGAAGGGCAGCACGCGCGCGTCCGCCAGCGGGTGGTGCACAAGTTCCAGGTGTTCCCGCGCCGCTTCGGCCGGCTCCTGTGCACCGGCTGCGGCCGCTGCACGCGCGCCTGCCCCGCGGGCCAGGACCTGTTCGAGATCCTCACGCTCGTCTCGGAGCGAGCGCTCGAGACCTCGTAGGGGCGGCTTTTGTGGCCGCCCGTTGGGCAGCCCTTGTGGCTGCCCGGACACGCAGCCGTCATGGCTGCCCGGACACAACGCGATGAGCCTGTACCAGCCCCACCTGATGACGATCGAGGCGATCCAGGACGAAACGCCCGACACGCGGACGCTTCGGCTCACCTTCCGCGACCCCGCCCTGGCCGACAGCTTCTCGTTCAAGGCCGGCCAGTTCGGCGAGTACTCGGTGTTCGGCGCCGGCGAGTGCACCTTCTGCATCGCCAGCCCGCCTACCCGCCGCGGCTACATCGAGTGCAGCTTCAAGGCCGTCGGCAAGGTCACGCGCGCCCTCCGCGAGCTCGAGGTGGGCGAGATCGTGGGGTTTCGCGGCCCCTACGGCAACGCCTTCCCCGTTGACGACTGGTCGGGCCGGCGCGTCCTGTTCGTCGCGGGCGGCATCGGTCTCGCCCCCGTGCGCTGCGTCCTCTGGAACGTGCTCGACCTCCGCGACCGGTTCGACGAAGTCACGCTGGTGTACGGCGCGCGCACCGTTGCCGACCTCGTCTACAAGCGCGAGCTGGCGGAGTGGCGTGACCGGCCCGACGTCCGCCTGGTGACGACGGTCGATCCGGGCGGGGAGGAGCCCGGGTGGGACGGCGAGGTGGGCTTCGTCCCGGCCGTGCTCGAGCGGGCGGCTCCGACGGGCGAGAACGCCGTCGCGGTGGTTTGCGGCCCCCCGATCATGATCAAGCACACGCTCCCGGTGCTCGGCCGGCTCGGCTTCCCGCCCGACCGCATCTTCACCACGCTCGAGAACCGGATGAAGTGCGGCGTCGGCAAGTGCGGACGGTGCAACGTCGGCCCTGTCTACGTCTGCAAGGACGGGCCGGTCTTCACCGCCGCCGAACTGGCCGCCCTCCCCGCCGAATACTAGCCCAGGCGCTCACGCCGCCGGGCGAGGTTTGCTTGGGCGGTATCGAGGCTGAAGCCCGGCGCGACAAGGGCGAGGTTGGGCGCCCCGCCCTGTGCTACGATGCTGCGAAAGCCCGACATCGTGTCGTGTCGCGGAGGAGGCAGCATGAATCGAGTGTTCGTGGTTGTCGTCCTGGCCCTGGCGGTAGCGTTCGGGACAGGCGTCGCCGTTCAGGGCCAGGCCGAGAAGGCTCCGGGCACTGTCATCCTGAAGGGCGCACCGCTCGGCGGCGTGAAGTTCGACCATCCCAAGCACGTCAAGCTCGCCGACAACAAGTGCGAGACGTGCCATCACCCGTCGAAGCCTGCGATGCCGTTGAAGACGCCGCACCAGAAGTGCAGCGATTGCCACCAGAAGACCCCGACGGCGCAGGTGAAGACGATCTACCGGGCCGCCTTCCACGACGCGATGGCGAAGACGGGCACGTGCATCACCTGCCATCAGAAGAACGCGGCGGGCGGAAAGGCACCGACCAAGTGCAACAGCTGCCACATGAAGTCGAACACGTAGGAAAGGGTTGAAGGGGAGCAGGGCTGAAGCCCTGCTCTACCGGTGAGGGGGCCGGCCCTGGTGACGAGGCCGGCCCTACTGGATGGTGACGCCGCCCAATTCCTCGATGGCTTCGCGCAGCGCCGCCGGCTCCACCGGCTTCGACACGTAGCCATCCATTCCCGCCTCGAGGCAGCGCTCCTTGTCGCCCTTCATCGCGTGCGCGGTCATCGCGATGATGGGGATCCGCGGGTTCATGACCCCGCTTGCCGGGTCGCGGATCTGGCGGGTGGCCTCGAACCCGTCCATCTCGGGCATCTGGACGTCCATCAGCACCAGGTCGTAGGCCATCGTCCGGAGTGCGGCGAGCGCCTCGAGGCCATTGGCGACGACGTCCACCCGGTGCCCCATGTGCTCGAGCATCCTCGAGGCCACCTTCTGGTTCACCCGGTTGTCCTCGGCGACCAGGATCCGCAGGCGCGGGCTGAGCGTATCGGGACGTCCCGGAGTGAAGACAGCTACCTTCGGCTCGGGCCGCGTGACCCGGCCGACAACGCTGCGCAGGCAGTCGTACAGCTGCGCCTGGCGGACCGGCTTGGTCAGGTAGGCGGCAAACGGCTCGGGGTCGAGGCGCCGCAGGTCGGCCCTCAGGCCGATCGACGTCAGCATCACCATCTGTGTGCTCGACAGCACCGGGTCTGACGCCACGCGGCTGCCCAGCTCTTCGCCGTCCATGCCGGGCATCATCATGTCGAGCAGCGCAACGCGGTACGGATCGTTCTGCATGGCCGCCGCGCGCAGCCGGTCGAGTGCCGCGGGGCCGTTGTAGGCGTGGTCGTGCCGGCACCCCCACGCGTCGAGCATGATCCGCAGCACCTCGTGGTTGGTCTCGTTGTCGTCCACCACCAGCACCCGCAGCCCCTTCAAGTCGGGCGCGAGGCGGGGCGGTTCTGACGCCGGGAGCGCGGGGAGCCGGCCCAGGCGGGCGGTGAACCAGAAGGTCGATCCGCGGCCCTCGTGGCTTTCAACGCCCACCGTCCCCCCCATCAGGGTGACGAGCCGCTGCGCGATGGACAGGCCCAGGCCCGAGCCGCCGAAGCGCCGGGTCGTGGACGCGTCCACCTGGCTGAACGGCTTGAACAGCAGCGCCAGCTTGTCGGAGGGGATGCCGATCCCGGTGTCGCGCACCGCGAAGCGCAGCGTCACGTTCGACTCGTCCTGTTCGACGACGGTCACGCGCAGCGACACCTCGCCCTGCTCGGTGAACTTGATGCCGTTCCCGATGAGATTGGTGAGCACCTGCCGCAGGCGTCCCGGGTCGCCCCGCACCATCGAAGGCACTTCGCGGTCGATCAGCGCCGTCAGCTCGAGCCCCTTTTCGTGGGCGCGGACGGCGAGCACCTCGTTGATGTCCTCGAGCGCCCCGCGCAGGTCGAAGTCGAGCATCTCGAGGTCGAGCTTGCCGGCCTCGATCTTCGACAGGTCGAGGATGTCGTTCAGCAGCGTCAGCAGCGAGTCGGCGCAGCTCTTCACCGTCTCGGCGTAATCGCGCTGCATCGGCGTCAGCTCGGTGTCGAGCAGCACCCCGGTCATGCCGATGATGCCGTTCATCGGCGTCCGGATCTCGTGGCTCATGTTGGCCAGGAAGATGTCCTTGGCCCGGTTGGCCGCCTCGGCCCGCTCCTTGGCGCGGCCCAGCTCCTCCTGCACCTGCCGCCGCTCGACGATCTCCTGCTCGAGCCTCGTTTGCGCCCGCTCGCGTTCCTCGATCTCGGCCCGCAGCTCCCTCGTGCGGTCGTCCACGAGCGCAGCCAGCCGCGCCGCGCGCGCCGCCATGCCGCGCACGCGCAGCCCGTAGGCCCCTGCCGCCAGGGCCAGGACACCGAGGCCGCAGAGCACCCAGAACCAGGTCGCCTGGTAGTAGTGAGGCCGCAGCCTGACGGGCAGCCTGGCCGGCTCGCCGCTCCAGTCGCCGTCCTTGTTGCGCGCCATCACCTCGAACACGTACCGCCCCGGCGGGACATGCGTGTAGAAGGCGGCCCGGCGCCCGCCCGGCTGAACCCAGGCGGTGTCGAACCCCGCCAGGCGATACCGGAACTCGATGCCCTGCGGCGCCGAGAAGTCGAGCGCCGTGTACTGGAACTCGAGGTCCCCGTCGCCGGGCGGCAGCTCGAGTGCGTCGGCCATCGCCACCACGCGCGAGTCGTGCACCACCTGCTCGATGGTCACCGCGGGCACCGACGTGTGCGTGGACGTCGGATCGACGATGGCCGCACCGCGGATCGTGGGGAACCACAGGCGGCCGTCGCGCATCTTCCACGCGGACGGCTGCGAACCTCCGTTGCCCTCGCTTCCGCGCAACCCGTCGGCCGCGCCGTAGCTCGGCGAGTGCACGCGCGTCGCGCGGCCGGTGAAGAAGGCATCGAGGTCGGCCCGGCTCACCCGGAAGAGACCCTTGTTGCACGACATCCAGAGCGAGCGAGTCTCGTCCTCGAGGATGGCAAAGACGGCATCGTCGTAGAGGCCCTGCCGAATCGTGAGCGTGCGGATCCCATCCTTCGTGAGGCGGCTGAGACCGCCGCCGAAGGTGCCCACCCACAAGGAGCCGTCGGCATCCAGGTGCAGGGAAAGCACCACGTCGTCACCGAGGCCGTCCTTGGTCGTGTAGGTCCGGACGCGGCCGTCCTTGATGTGGCTGAGACCGCGGGTGCCCCCGGCCCAGGCGCCCCCCTGCCCGTCGGGCAGCAGCACGTAGACGAGAGGCGAGATCGGATCGCCGGAGGCGTTCAGCGGCTCGAGCCGATCGCCGACGAGCCGCCACACGCCGCCCCGCGAGGTGCCGATCCACATCGTCCCGTCGGGCATCCAGGCAAGGGCCCGGGCCCCGCCGGCCAGCAGCTGTCCGCTGTCGCGAACGCTGGTGATGCGGCCACCCCAGATGCGGTTGAGGCCCCGCGGTGTTCCCACCCAGATGTCGCGGGCAGGACCTTCGGCGATCGAGAAGACGGTGTCGTCGTCGAGGCCGTCGGCGGTCGTGTAAGTGGTGACGCGGCCGTTACGCACCCGCGCAACTCCACCGGTGTTCAACCCCAGCCAGACGGTGCCATCGCTCGACTGAAAGATGGCCTGGACGTCGTCGCTGGGCAGCCCCTCGCGCTTTCCGAACCCCGAGAAGGGCGTCTCGCGAAGGCAGATGAGGCCCGCGTCGAAGGTAGCCACCCAGACGTTCCCCTGGCGGTCTTCGACGAACTCGCGGACGTGCGCGCCCGCCAACCCCTCGGCCTGGCCGTAGACCTCGACCCGGCCACCGTCGCCATGCCAGCGCACGATGCCGCGGCGTTCGAGCCCGAGCCACACGCTGCCCTGGCGGTCCTGCCACACGGCGCGCACCGTGTCGTCCGCCACGTCTGGGGGAAGCGCCAGGCGAGTGAAGCGGCCGTTCACCATCCGGGCCGCCCCGCGGCTCGTCCCCACCCACAAGGTGCCGCTGGCGTCGCGGCAGACGTCGAAGACCGCCTCGTCGGGTAACCCGTCGGCCGCCCCGAAGCGAACGATCTTCCCCTCGTGCAGCCGGTAGAGACCGTGCATCGTGGGGAAGAAGATGGCGCCGTCAGCGGATTGGCGGATCCGGACCGGGATGACGCCCTCGAGGCCCGGCACCTTCGCTTCCAGGAGGCGTCCGTCCTTGAGGCGGCAGACGCCGCTCTCGGTGCCCACCCACAGCACGCCGTCGCGATCGACCAGGAGGCTGCGAACCTGGTTCGAGGGCAGGCCGTCGGCAGCCGAGATCCGGGTGAAGGCGCCCCTGCCGTACCGGAGCAGGCCCGAGTCGGTGGCGGCCCAGATCGAGCCGTCCACGTCCTCGGCCAGCGCGTGGATGTTCTCGCGCCCCATTACGGGCGTATTGGCGCGGTCGAAGACCACGAACCGGATGCCGTCGAACCGGGCGAGGCCCGCCTGGGTGCCGATCCAGATGTAGCCCTTGCTCGACTGCAGCAGGGCCTGGACGCTGCTTTGGGGCAGGCCGTTCTCAATCTGCCAGTTGAGGCTGTGGTACTGGGACAGGCCGACCGAAGGGTCGAGGGCCTCCGCCCGCGAGCCGCCGACGCCGAGTGCCAAGGCCAGTGCCCCTGCCACCCTTAGGTGGGGCAGAGGGCGCCGAAGCGTCCCGAGGAGCATCGATATCTCCGGACGGTAGAGGTACGGGGGGCAGAAGGGTGGGAATACCCGGCCCCTACTCGGGAGAATCGGCCGAAAGCCCCTCGGGCTTTACGACAAGGCGGGGAAATGCGCGGGGCTACTCGTACGCGAGGCGGTCCTTTCCTGCCTTCGTCACGTCCTGCAGGAACGCCCCGACCCCCTTCTCGATGACCTCGGCGTACCGGGGCACGCCCGAGATCGCCAGCGGCTTCGCAGGGTTGTCCTCGGACCAGGTCTCGGCCACCTGGAGGATCGACGAGGTATGGCGCCCCACGCGAACGGCAATGGGCCATCCTTTCTCGTCGATCTCCTCGAAGAGCAGGCCGTGCCTGCCCGCCTTGACGACGAACTCGTCCTTGCCGGTCAGCAGCTGCTCGCGCGAGGTGATGCCGCGCGTCGCATCGAGGAACGGCTCGGGCGCCTCGAACAGCAGCGAGATCGCCGGTGAGTGATCGCCGATCTCGCGGTGCGAGAGGCCGTGCAGCGTCAGCGGCGAGAACTCGGTGCCGATCTTGAAGTCCTCGTTGTCGGTCAGCATCATCGAGACCATCGTCGCCAGCTCCTGCCCGCGCTGATGGGTGACGATGGTGCTGATGACGGGGTACTGCAACTCGGCCTCGTGGAGGTCGATGGCGACGTCCACCTTCTCGCGGCGGATCATCTCCATGAAGGCGAAGGCTGTCTTCTCGGTGAAGGTGCCGTTGGGCCGTCCCGGCCAGGTGCGGTTCAGGTTGCGGATGTCCACGTAAGCCAGTTCCTGCCCGCTCGGGTAATGGATGAAGACCTCGGGGTCGGGCCACTGATCGAGCGGGTTCGTCCAGCGGTCGCCCATCCTGAACATCCGCGGGCCAGACGGGGTGTCGATCGTGAAGTCGGGCGGGTAGGCCCCGCCCAGGCGCGTCATGGTGCTGGCGCTGCGGTTCGCCGACAAGGCGACGATCACCCGCCCCTTCTCGACCGTGCCGTTCTCGACGAACAGCCACGCCGCGAGGCGGCCCGCCGGCTCCTCGGCGTGCGAGCCGCCGAGGACGAGCATCGTCCCACCCGGCTCGCGCCCCTCCATGAAGTAAAGGTTGCAGTCGTTGACGGTGCCGCGGATCGCGGCGAAGTACTCGCCGAGCTTCTTCACGGACGTCACACCGGGGCCGAGGACGACCGGCTCGGCGAGGTTGCGGCTGCGGTGGAAGCTGATGCCGGCGCTGACGAACAAGGCCAGGCCGAGGGCGGCGACGACGATCTTCTGGGCGAGCAGCCGGGTGGTCATCGCGCCCTCACTTGAGCCGGAGCAGGCGCAGGAGGAACGGCACCAGGACGATCACGTAGAGCACGTCCCGCTCCCAGCTCCGCGACCTGACCAGGTTGACGACCAGGAGCAATGACACGAACGCGACGAGAGCGTAGTAGAAAAGAGTCACCATCTGGCCAATCCCGATTCCAGGCCAATGCCATCGGGGCCCGTCCGCGGCCGCCCCGGTTACAGCCCCGTCAGGAACCCGAGCTTCTTGCTGTAGATCACCATCAACGTCCCGATGACGATGATCACGATCGCCGGCACCAGGCAGGCGCGAAGGAACCTGCCGTAGGCGCCCTTGAAGCCGACGATCTCCACGGTGAGTCGCCCGATGATCGCGGTCGGCGGCAGGGCGTCGCCGAGCGGCCAGATCAGGCTCATCCCGGCCAGCGCGACGATCGGGTCGAGGCCGCGCGCGTTGAACAGCAGGACGAGCGGGACGCCGATCACCGGCGCCGCGCCCCACATGAGCACCGCCTCCGACGCGGGCAGCACCAGGAACAGGGTCGCGTAGACGACGGCGACCGGCAGCGTCACGGCCGTCACCGCCAGCAGCCCCCGGGCACCGGTCAGCGTCATGATCTGCACCAGGATGCCGGCCACCGTGAGCGTCGCGAGCAGCGGCAGCAGCTGGTCGATCGTCTCCCGCGAGATCCGGAAGAACTCCAGGCGCACCGGCGACAGCAGGTACGAGGCGAACGCCGCCGCGGCGAACATCATCGGCAAACCGATGATCGGCGTGCTGTGCGGAAACTGCCGGCCCATCCACACCAGGCCGAAGAAGACGGCGAACGGCAGCAGCACCCGCAGCCAGTTCATCCCGGCGGGCGGAACGGGGAGCTCGGCGAGCGCCTTGATCGCGTCGGTCCGTTCACCCTTCCACCCCAGGATGAAGCTCGTGAGCAGGCCGGCGGCCAGGCACGGCAGCAGGAGCGGCCAGAAGAAACCCACGTACGGCATGTTCACGCCGGCCGCCGTCATCATCGCCCAGAGGCTGACCGGTGGCGCCGCGGCGCTCAGGCAGGCGTTGACGAACACCAGCGCGGCAGCCTTGTGCTTCGGGATTCCCATGTAGTGCAGGACGACCGCCACCAGCGAGCCGGTCACCAGGACGGTGACGCTTCCCGCCCCCGTCAGCGCGCCGGGCACCAGCAGGAGGATCGTCAGCAGCACCAGCATGAGCACGCGGCTGCGGTGGAACCGCTGGAGGATCGCCCGCACCACGAAGGCCACGCCCCCCGACTCCTTGAGGAGGTTCATGAAGAGGGTGGCCGTCACGAAGATCAGGTTGATGTCGAGGTAGGTGGCGGCCCCCTCGGCGATGTGCCGGGCCGGCAGGCCGAACCCGCCGACCAGCGCTCCCCCGATGGCCGCGGCAAGCATCCCCAGCTCGGTCGAGAGCCGGAAGAGCCGCGCGGCCACGTAGACCGCCAGCATCGTGGCGAGGACGATCCCCGCCTGCGTGAACATGCTCACCGGGCGGCTCCCCTAGCTGCCGAACACGTTCTTCAGGACGTCCTGGATCTCGGTGTTCTTCTGGAAGAAGACGACGGGAATGTTGTGCTTTTTCGAAAGCGTCGTGAAACGGCCGTCCTCGTCCCCGTCCTTCCGGACGATGAGGAAGTTCGACTTCGGGCAGACAGCGTCGATCGAGATCTCGTCGGAGTTGTCGCCCGGCGCCGCGCTCTTGGCCCGGCGCTCCATGCCCTCCACGTGCGCGCCGACGATGGTGATCCCCTTCTTCCTGGCCTCGTCGATCAGGGCGCCCACGCGCTTCACCTCGTCGTCGATCGATACGCCGGCGGCACCCATGCCCTTCAGGCTGCTGCCGGTGACGACGATCAGGGTCTTGTAAGGCTTGGCACCGAGATCCTTGGCCGTGGCGTCCGTCTTCAGGTCGTGCGCGATCTGGAGCCGCTTCATGTAGACCGTCAGCTTGATCGGCCCCGGGCTCTGGCCGCACGAGGTGACCAGGACGGGCGTCTCGGCCTTCTGGGCCTGGGCCGGCGCCGCGGCGCCCAGCACCAGGACGGCGCCCAGGCACGCGAGGACCGGCAGGCGTACGGAGAGGAACATGGGACACCTCATGGATTCGTGTAGCGTTCAGTTGTCGGTTGTCGGTCTTTCAGGGTTCTCGAACCGTGGCGGGGGGCGACGGGCAGGATATCACTAGTTGAACTCCTTCAGCCGGGGCCAAAGCTCTGCCAAGGGAAGGTGCAAGCCCCGCCCAATCCAGATCCGCGCGCCGTTCTCGTACGGCATGCAGTCGGTGCAGGTGAAGGTGGCGGCGTGCTCGAGCGACTGGAAGGCCCCGCGCATCTCCTGCTCGTCGCCGCCGAAGACCACGACGATGTCGCCCGTGCAGCCGCGGGGGCCCCAGAGGTGGTAACTGTTGTGGCCCGAGATTGCCGGCGGCAGGCCGAGCGCCGGGCCGAACAGGTCCACCGCGCCGGCCTCACCGTAGTTCTGCACGAAGATGCAGGCCCGCTCGCGCTCGGCGGCTGGCAGGCGGTGGTAGACGGCCGCGATCGAGGCAACCATCTCGGGCCACCCGTGCTGGTCGGCGAAGTGCTGGGGCAGGCGGCCCATCTCGTGGCGCTCTTCCCGCGGCGGCTGGATCCCAAGCGCCGACGAGTAGGCCACCAGCGTGTCCTCGGGCAGCATCGCCTTGGCCAGCGGCGCCGTCGCGACGCCGAGCGCCACGATCACGGCCAGCGCCCCCGCCCGCGCAACCCGCGCGGCGGCCGACGGCCCGAGGCGTTCGAGCACCACGGCGCCCGCGGCGAAGAGCACCGTGAAGGAAGGCACGAGGTAGTACGGCTTCGAGTTGGTTGCCAGCATCACCGCCAGCACCGTCAGCCAGGCCCAACCGAGCGCGCGGAACGGCTTGAAGGAGGGCGCCACCAGCAGCGCGGCCAGCCCGGCAACCCAAACCAGCACCGTCGGCAGCGTGTCGATCGCCTGGGCGGTGAGGTAGCCCAGCGGCGAAAGCGCGACGTTCTTGGTGGCGGTGGCGTTCCGGATGAACTCGATTGTCGGCCACCCGTTCGCAGCCTGCCAGAGCAGGTGCGGCAGGAAGATGAGCGCCGCGATCCCGCCGCCCGCCCAGAGCCATCGCCGGCGAAAGGCCTCCCGCGGCCCGGCCGCCAGCAACCCCACCACGATCCCGAAGCCGGCGAACAGGACACTGATCTTGTTCTGCAAGCCGACGCCAGCCACGATCCCGAAGGCGAGCCAGAGCCGCTCGTCGCGGGTCCGCAGGTAGCGGGCGGCCATCCACCACAGGATTGCCCAGAGCAGGATGTCGAACGCGTTCATCGAGAAGAAGCCGAACAGCGCGATGAACGCGGGGACGAGCGCCGCCGAGAGCTGCGCCGCCACCACGCCGAAGGTGGTGCCCCCCATCTCCCTCGCGAGACGCCCTGACACGTACACCGTGACAGCGGCGGCGACGGCCGGCAGCAGCCTGATCGCGAAGAGGGACGACCCGAGGGTGTTCATCACCAGCGCGGCGATGAGACCGATGAGCGGAGGATGATCGACGTACCCGAAGGCCAGGTGGCGCCCGTTGGCGAGGTAGTACAGCTCGTCGCGGAAGTAGCCGTATCCCTGCCAGGTGGCCAGGTGGAACAGCAGCGTCAGCGCCGGCACGAGCCACGCGACGAACACGCCGGAGTGCTTGTGCTCCATGGACCCCCTAGCCCCTAGGCTAGCCCCTATTCCCTCACCGTCTCGAGCACCACCACCCGGTCGAGGTCGTCGGGCTTGGCCGGCGGCAGCGCGAGCGCGATTCCTCCCTCCACCTCCGTGACACCAACCTTCTCGCCGGTCGCGAGCATCCGGGCGCTCGTCACGCGCGCCCCCCAGGACGGGATGGTCAGCGCGCGGTCGGGCCAGTCGAGGACGTGCACGTAGACCGTCGATCCGCGGCGGGTCGTCACGCCCCAGGCCCTCGGCGTGATCGGGCCGCCGCGGGTGCCGTAGATCGACTCGCCGTTGACCTGCAGCCACTTCCCGATCTCGCGCAGCCGCTCGACGGCCTCGGGCTGGATCGTCCCGTCGGGGCGCGGCCCAACGTTGAGCAGGAGGTTCGCGTCGGCGCCGGCCGCTCGTGCCAGGTAGCCGATCAGCTCGCGCGTCGTCTTGAAGTTGCGGTCGGTGATGTTGAACCCCCATGACCGGTTCATCGTCAGGCAGGTCTCGAGCGGGAGCGTGCCGATCTCCTTCGTGTTGAAGCCGGCGGTGTTCGCCCCGGGCAGGTCCTGCTCGAACACCTGGACGTCCTCGCCGGGCAACGGAAGCTGGTGGTGATTGGCGACGATGAGGGCCGAGGGCTGGAGCCTGTGAATGAGGGCGTAGGTCTTGTCGAGGCGCCACGGCGCCTGCGGCTTGTCCCACATGCCATCGAACCAGATGCCCCCGAGCGGGCCGTAGCCGGTGAGCAGCTCCTCGAGCTGCCGGTCCATGAAGTCGAGGTACGAGTTCCAGTCACCCGCGTCGGGCCGCCCCGTGCCGTTCCCGGTGCGGCCGCGGGGGTAGTAGTCAGGGCGCCGCCAATCGAGCTGCGAGTAGTAGAAGAACAGCTTGATCCCCTCGCGCCGGCACTCGTCGGCCAGCTCCTTGAGGGGATCGCGCTTGAACGGCGTCCAGTCCACGATGTTGTAGTCAGAGGCCTTGCTCGCGAACATCGAGAAGCCGTCGTGGTGCCGCGAGGTGATGGTGATGTAGCGGGCGCCGGCGGCCTTGGCGAGCGCCACCCACTCGCGGGCGTTGAACCGGATGGGGTTGAACGACGAGGCGAGCGCCTCGTAGGCGGGCACCTGGATGTCGCGGTTGTGCATCACCCACTCGCCCTGCCCGAGCATGCTGTAGACGCCCCAGTGGATGAACATGCCGAACCGGGCCTCGCGGAAGGCCTCGCGCACCGCCAGCCGCTCGGCCGGAACCACTTCCTGGCCCTGCACGAGAACGGGCGCCGACACCACCAGCAAGGCGAGTACGAATGATCGGAGTAAGTCTCTGCTGCTCATAGTTGCCGCTGATTCTATTCCCGGCGATCACCGTTTCAACCACAAAGATACAAAGGACGTCACACTGCGCTGCCTGTCGCAGGAGATTCCGGTCCTTCGTGTTCTTTGTGTTCTTTGTGGTTCGTATCCGTCGTGGTCAGAGGCGACCGCTGCGCATGATGCCGATGGCCAGCCACAGGCCGAGGAGGCCTGCGGTGACGAAGCCGATCAGCCCGAGCGCCGGCAAACCGAAGAGGAGTGCGCCGCCGCCCCCCTGCACGACGAGCGACGAGCCGACGATCAGGGCGGCGATGACGATTGCGAAGCCGAGGCGGTTGCTGGCGCGGTCCATCTCGCGCAC
>JARKSS010000094.1 GCA_029974175.1 Vicinamibacterales bacterium | reverse complement strand
AACTCGTTCGGGACCTCAGCGGATCCTCTTACGGTAATGGTCGGCAGCTTGGTCGCCGAGGTGGTGGGAGCTGTGGGTGCTGAGGAAGATGACTGACCGCCGCATCCAGCCGCCAGAAGCATCATAAGCGCCAGGGCACATCTTTGCTCCCCGACGACAGACCGGCATGTGTGGAATCCCATCACTCCTCCAGGAAGACCGGCTAGTTGCCCTCACCTGGGAACTCTCGGACCAAGCCCGGAGAAGCGAGGACATGGCAGCGACTTGGCGCAGTCCGGTTTGTGGCGATCCTAGGGTCCTCACCCGCTTCGGCGTGCCTTAGTCGGTTGTCTTATCGGTCGATCGCTTCTCCGTCTTTCGGAACCCCATCACTCGGTCGAGCAGTTCGGCGGGTCGCGTCTGGTCGTAGAACTGGTGAATCATCTGCGGCGACGTGCGAACAATCTTCGCAAGCGCCCGCAGGTCCGGGTTCGCCGGTCCGAGGTCCAGACGCAGGGAGATGCCGGTTGGACGGAGCGACTTCAGGTTCCGCTTCCCTCGGTCGGTCTGCCGCATCTTGCACGCTTCCAGCAGTTCCCGGAAGCCGTCGCGATGGTGGTGCAGGAACAGGGGGTCGTCGGGCTTGGCTTCCGGACGGCGCTTCCGAATGCGACGGAACGCCGGAACCGCTCCGTACATTCCGAAACCGACTTCGGCTGTCCGACCGTCCGGGGAGTGCTTGCCGAGCACCTGAAGGCGCAGGACTTCTTCCTTGCCCTGCCGGACAATCTCCACGTCTTTGAACCGGAGGTTGCGTGCTTCATCCACGCGGAGGCAGCCGCCGACGCACATCAGAATGAAGTCGTAAAGCTCCTGTCGCTCTTCGCGCAGTCGGAGGTTGTCCGCTTCCCGAATGCGCATCGATGCGGTCGCCTTCAACTTGTCGTACTCCGCCTTGTTGAAGAACGGTCGCGGCTTCGGGACTATCTTCCACTTCTGCTGAGCGAACGACGGGAACGCCGGAAGCTGGTCGAGGCAGTGTTCCCGTTCAACGGCGTGCTTGAGGACGAGCCGAACGAAGATGAGGTCCTTCTTGAGCGTGCTTGCGGACACTTGCTTCTTGTCCTTGACGGACTGCTGGAAGCGGCGTTCACGGAGGTCCTCAAGGAACTTGAGGTTGATTTCCGACAGCTTGACGGCGCCGACATACGGCTTCAGCAGGCTCCACTTGTCGTGGTAGTTGCCGCGCTGCCCGTGGGAGACCTGCGCCACTTCGTCCTGATACGACAGGAACTTCTCGGCGACCTCGCCGAACGTCTTTCCGTGGATGTCCTCGCCGAGGCGCGCCTTGGCGAGCAGGTCGCGATACCAGTCCCCTGCCACGCGCTTCGCTGCGACTATCGTTGTCTCCCCGGTCGTCTTGACGATGAGCTTCCCTTGAATGCAGACGCGGGCGTAGTAGGCGCGGCGGGGTGGGCGGCGTTCGATGCGGAGCCGTCCTTCAAAGAGCTTCCGGACGGTGACGGTCCTCTGGCGGCGGCGGTGTTTTCGGGGAGTCGGCGGCTGTTCCACGACCCGGAAGAATAGCAGAGTTATGGTGTCAAGAGTGTGTCAAATATCGTAACAGCCGTAAGTCCTTTATACACAATGGTTACGCTTATGACCCGGCAGCTTGAGGGGCTGGCGTTCGCAAGAACGTGGGGGTTCGAATCCCCCCTTCCGCACCATTCGACTCGGTCGCTTCGCTCCCTCGCTCATGGCAGGCCCAGTCCGGCTGCGAGTCGAATGATGTCCCGAGCCAGCGCAGCGAGTCGAGGGGCACCAGTGCGCTGGAGCGCAAAGAAGAAGCTCGCACTGGCAGCCGCGGACGCGACACCTCTCCACGCTCTCGCTCGGCGCCGGCGCCGATAGCCTCCTGGCAGTACCCTCCTCCCCGCCCGTCCCCAAGCCCTTGTGGTAGAGTCTGTCGCCGTTGGGCCGGAGGCAGGAGGATCCATGGCAGAGGCGGCAGCGGCAACGACGATCGATCGCCGGGGCTTCATCAAGAACGGGGCGGTGGCGCTGGCCGGCGCGACGCTCGCCGCCGCGCCGGCCGCCCTCTGGGCGGACGTCACCGCCGGCCGGATCCCCCGCTGGCGCGGCTTCAACCTGCAGGGCCGGTTCCCGGCTCCCGGGAAGCCGTCCCCCGGCCCGGCCTACGACGAGTTCGACTTCGAGGCGATGGCCGAGTGGGGGTTCGACTTCGCGCGGCTGCCCCTGAACTACTGGTGGTGGGGCGACCGCCACGACTGGTCGATCGTCCGCGAGGAGCCCCTGCGGGAGATCGATCGCGCGGTTGACCTGGGACGCCAGTACGGCATCCACGTCAACCTGAACTTCCACCGCTGCCCGGGCTACTGCATCAACGGGCGCGAGCTCGAGCCGGCCGACCTCTTCACCGGAACGGCGGCCCAGCGCGCCAGGGCGCAGGACGCGGCCGTGCGTCACTGGCAGGCCTTCGCCCGGCGGTACAAGGGCATCCCCAACCGGCGACTGAGCTTCGACCTGGTGAACGAGCCGCCCAAGATGCGCTCCTACGAGGGCTACCTAGAGGAGCGTTACGTCGAGATCGTGAAGGCGCTGGTGGCGGCCATCCGCGAGGTCGACCCGGAAAGGCTGATCTTCGCCGACGGCATCAACATCGGCCAGGCCCCGGTCATGGGCATCGCCGATCTGGGCCTCGTCCAGAGTACGCGCGGCTACCTCCCCAAGGCCGTCAGCCACTACACCGCCACGTGGGTCCCGAAAGACGAGTTCGAGTCGTTCGCCGTGCCCACCTGGCCTATGAAGGACGACCGCGGCGAGGTATGGGACAAGAACCGGCTGCGGCGCGAGTACATCGACCCCTACGCACCGCTCGTGCGGAAGGGGGTGCAGGTGCACGTGGGCGAGTGGGGCGTCTTCAACCGGACGCCGCACGGCGTCGCGCTCGCCTGGATGGAAGACAGCCTCTCGCTGTGGAAAGAGGCCGGGTGGGGCTTCTCGCTGTGGAACCTCCGCGGGCAGTTCGGGGTGCTCGACAGCGGCCGCGAGGACCTGGCGTACGAGGACTACAAGGGCCACAAGCTCGATCGGAAGATGCTCGAGCTGCTGAGGCGTTACTGACGGAAGGCCGGTGAGGGTCGGACCCGCCGCACCCCACCGGCCACCGGCCGGCCGCTGAAGAACGCGCCCCGATCCCTTACTTCCCCCCTTCGGCCTTCTTGAACCAGAACACCCACGCCGTCGCGTCGGGAAGGCTCGTCTGGTCGGCGATGGGCCGAAGCAGGGCAACCTGCGGCTGCACCGGGTAGCCGCCGGGCAGGTACCGCAGGTCGAAGTGCGCCGCCGGCGCCGTGAAGGCACCGGGCGCGGCCGGGCGCCTGGCCGCGGCCTGCAGCCGGACCTCACCGCGGGCGCTCCCCTCCGCGAGCTCGACGCGGTTCAGCTGGAACGGCTCGTCGAAGAAAGCCGGCGAGGCGTGCGCATCGACGCCCAGCATCCACGGGCCGTGGAAGATCGCCAGCCGGCTTCGATCCTGCGGGTCCTCGACCGTCCGGGTGCGCAGCGCATAGCGGACGACGAGCCGGTCATCGCGCGCCCAGGCACGAACCGCCTGCCAGGTCCCGTCGCCAGGCTTCCCGTCGAGCGGCTTGCCGTTCAGGGTGACGTCCACGCGCTCGGCCCACGCGGGCACGCGGATCGACAAGCCCACCGGCGAGCCGGGCGCCTCCTCCACGCGCAGCGCAACGCTGGCGTCCTGCCCCAGGCGCGACTCGGCCGAGACGGTGAGTCCGCCTGCCTGGCCTCTCCCCGAGATCGCCAGCTCGTAGTGAAGGCCCTGCGCGTCGCCGCGGAAGACGGCGGCGAACAGGTCGGGGAACGCGCGCAGGCCGTGGAAGGTGCAGCACCACCAGGCGCGCGCCGCCCAGGCGGCGACCCCTTCATCGGTCAGCTCGCGGTGGCCGAAGTCGCCGCTGCCGAACTGGTTGAACGCGAACTCGTTGAAGAGCGTCAGCTCGGCCTGCTCCAGGTACCTGGCCTTGCCGGTCACCCGCCACAGGGCCAGGTTGAGGCGCAGCCAGTCGGCCTCCGAACAGCCCTCGTCGCGTTCCGCGATCGGCTTGAACGCCTCGGGCACGGCGCCGTGGACGAAGACGTTCCCAGACGCCATCAGCTCGTCCCACTCGCGCTCGACCTGCGCCAGCAGCGTCGGGTCGCCGGTGGCGCGGTGCAGCTGCAGCATGCCGCGCAGCGACGTCAGGTAGCCGTGGCTGTGCTGGGCGGGATGGCGCCCGGTGTGCGCGGCAATGGCGCGCCCGAGATCGAGGTAGCGCGCGTCGCGCGTCACCTCGTGGAGCGCGACCAGCCCCTCGATGACCTGCGTCCAGCAGATGTAGCCGACGGCCACCTGCGTCCCGCTGTATTCCCGCCGCACTCCCTCGTCGTTCAGGCGCGGCGCGACCGCGAGGAAGAAGCCGCCCAGCCGGCGGGCCGCCTCGAGGAGGTCGGCGCGCCGCGTGAGCCGGTGCGCTTCGACCAGGCCGACCAGCAGCCGCCCGTTGCCCCAGAGCATCGCCATGTGCTTCTGGGTGATGGGTCCTTCGGCGAACGGCTCGCCGAAGTGCCCGTCGGGCTGCTGGTGCCGGATTACTACATCGGCCACGGCGTTCACCGCCGCCTGCAGGTCGGGGCGCTCGTGCGCGCTCACCGCCAGCGCCTCGAGGTAGCGCCCCGAGACGTCACCGCTGAACTCGGTGAACCGCCTCACGTGCCGGGGCACCGCATCCGCCGTCACGAACTCCACGGTGTATCGCGGCGGCCCTTCGTTGAGCACGCGCTCGAGGGTGCGGCGGTAGCGTTCGGGAACGTCGCCGGAAAGCCCGGCCACGAGGGACGCGGTGATCGCGAAGAAGATCGGCATGAACATGGCTCGCCCATCCTAGCCGATCCCGGGCGCGCGCGATCCCCGATTCGCGGTGGGCGGCGGCCGCACCGGCCCGGCACTCGCACCGGCCAGCGTGGCGCGCTAAGATGAGGCGCGCACGGAGGATTCCATGAGCACGCAGAACCGCCGTCACTTCCTCGGCACGGCCGCTGCCGCCCTCGCCGGCGCGAGCCTGTTCCCCGGGCGAGCCGCCGGGCGGCCAATCCTCGGCCGAACGCCCGCCGACCTGCCAGCCTTGCTCGGCGGCATTCCCGTCCACAAGGGCGCCTGGCCGAAGTGGCCGGAGTGGCGCCAGGCGTGGGAGCCCTCGATCCTCAACGTCCTGCGGAGCGGCCGGTGGTACCGCGGTGAACCCGGCGACCAGATTCCCCGCTTCGAGGAGGCCTACGCGAAGCTCCTGGGCGCGAAGCGCTGCCTGGCCACCGCCAGCGGCACGACGGCCCTCTACGTGGCCATGCACGTCCTCGACGTGGACGCCGGCGACGAGGTCATCGTGTCGCCGTTCACCTTCATCGCCAGCTACAACGCCATCCTGATGCTGAAGGCGCTGCCGGTCCTCGCCGACACCGACCCGGCGACGCTGACAATCGACCCGGCCTCGATCGAGAGCCGGATCACCGACCGGACGCGCGCGATCATGCCGGTGCACATCTCCGGCATGCCGTGCGACATGGACCCGATCATGGCGGTGGCCGCCAGGCACCGGCTGCGCGTCGTCGAGGACGCCTGCCAGGCCTGGCTGGCGGAGTACAAGGGCCGCAAGTGCGGGACCATCGGCGACCTGGGCTGCTTCAGCTTCCAGAACTCGAAGCACCTGCCGTCGGGCGAGGGCGGGGCCATCACGGGCAACAGCGACGACCTGATCGATCGCGCCGGCTCGTTCCACGACTGCGGGCGCCCGTACGGCGGCTTCAAGGGGAAGCCGAACTTCACCCGCGGCGGCAACTTCCGGATACAGCACTTCCAGGCGGCCATGCTGCTGCAGCAACTCGACAAGCTGGTGACCGACACCGCCCGGCGCCGCGAGCACGCGAGCCGCCTGACATCCGCGCTCCAGGACATCCCAGGCATCCGGACCGTGCGCCTGCCCCAGAACAGCACGGCGGTCTGGCACCTCTACCCCTTCCGGTACGACGCCGAGAAGTTCGAGGGGCTTTCACGGGCGACCTTCATCAAGGCGATGCGCGCCGAGGGCATCCCCTGCTCCACGGGCTACCAGGAGCAGTACTTCGACGGGCTGCTCGACGAGACGATCGCCTCGCGAGGCTTCAAGCGGCTGTTCAGCGAGCGGCGGCTGAAGGAGTATCGCGACAGCTTCAACGAGCTGAAAGGCAACCGCGAGGTCTGCGCGACGACGGTGGCCATCGGCCAGAACATGCTGCTGGCCGAGCGGGCCGAGATCGATCAGATTGCCGCGGCGGTGCAGAAGATCCAGGCCAACGCCGGGGCCTTGAAGAAGGCGGAATCGTAGGGGTGGGGCGTTGGCGCCTGGTTTGCAGAACTGTCGAGCAGCAATGCTGAAGGTCGAACTCCACGCGCACAGCGCCGACGACCCGCAGGACCTGGTCCCCTACTCCACCTCGGAACTGATCGAGCGCGCCTCGGCGCTCGGCTACGACGCCCTCGCCATCACCCTTCACGATCGGCAGCTCGATCTCGGGCCCTGGCGCGAGCAGGCGGAGGCGCGTGGCATCGTCCTGATCCCCGGCGTCGAACGCACGATAGCGGGTCGCCACGTCCTCCTGCTGAATTTTCCTGCCGTCGCCGAGCGCGTCGAGAGCCTCGACCAGGTGCGGGCGTTGAAGCGGGAGTTCGCCGGAGGGCTGGTGATTGCCCCGCACCCGTTCTACCCCGGGCCCAGCTGCCTGGGCCGGGTGATGGACAGGTACCCCGACCTGTTCGACGCGGTCGAGCTGACTTGGTTCTATACAGCGGGCACGACACACTTCAACGATCGGGCGCTCGCGTGGGCCCGGGCGCACCGGCGGCCTGTCGTCGCCAACGCCGACGTCCACCGCCTGCGGCAACTGGGAACGACCTACTCGCTGATCGACGCCTCCCCTGACCCGGCCAGCATCTGCCAGGCCGTTCGCGCCGGCGCGGTCACACTCGTCACCGAGCCGATCGGGGCAGCCGAGGCGGCGTTCTATTTCGCCAGCCTCACCGCCGCGAGCCTCAAGAGGCGGGGGCGCGCGCTACTGCCGCTGCCGTCGCGTCCCGCTGGCGCGGAACAGGGCTGACGCCGCCCATTCACAGGCGGGGACGCCTGTGCCACGCACTGTCTGCTACCAGGGCTTCCGCTCGTTCAGCGCCTTCACGATCGCGCGCTTCAGCTCGAGGGGGTCTATGCTGCCGACCTCGGAGTGGACGAGCTTGCCTTCGGGATTGACCAGCACCGTGTAGGGCACGGCGCCCGACCACTCGGGCTCGAAGGCGTTGAGCTGCGTCTCGCGGTCGCGCGAGGCGAGGATCAAGTTCCGGTTCGACGCCTGCTGCTTCTTCAGGAACGCCAGAACGCTCTCCTGCTCGTCGGGCTCGTTCACCGACACCGTCACCAGCTCGAAGTCGCGATGGCGGTACATCCGGTTGATCGTGACGAACTCGTGGAACTCCGCGAGGCACGGCGCACACCAGGTCGCCCAGAAGGTGACGAGCCGGAACTTGCCCGAGTCGTTCCTGCGCAAGGCCGCGAGCGCCGGCGCGTCGGCGGGCGTCAGCGACACCGGCTCGGCGGCCAGCTTCTCCATGTATCGGCGCACCGAATCGGCCTTGCCGCCCCACTTGACCGAGCAGCCCACCACCTTGGTGCGCGTCACCGGCGGCTCCGCGGCGGCCAGCACCGCGTCCACCGCGTCGCGCAGGTAGTGCTTCGTCACCCGCTCCACCCGCTCGGCATCGTCCACAGCCCCGACGTACCGCAGCTTCCGCGCGGCGTCGAACACGAACACGTGCGGGGTTGCCGAAGGCCCGTACGCACGCGACACCTCCTCGGCGTCGCCGTCATACAGGTAGGGGAAGTTGAAGCCCCGGTCGCGCGCCCGGATCTTCATGTCCTCGAACGAGTCGCCCATGTCGCTCCACCCCAGCTCGTCGAGGCGCACCGACTCCGGGTCGTTCGGCATGATGGCCACGAAGGCGACGCCCTTGCCGCGGTAGTCGGCGGCGAACTGCTTCAGGCGCTCCTCGTAGTACTGTGCGGTCGGGCAATGGTTGCAGGTGAAGACGACGACGAGGGCCTTCGCGGAGGCGAAGTCATCGAGCTTCCAGTTGCGGCCGTCCACGCCGGGCAGGTCGAACGCCGGCGCGGCGGCGCCTAGCGCGAGCGTGGCGACCGTCTGGGCGGCGGAGGAGGAGGGCACGGCACACAGCAACGGGACGACGAGGGCGGTCAGGGCGAAGAGCTTCATGGCTTCACTCCGGCGCCAGGCCGAGTTGAGGGGGGCGTTCCAGAGCAGGCGGTGGTCCAAGCAGTTCATGTCGCAGACGCCGTGGTGCCCAATCCTAGCGTGGATCGGCAGCCGGAGGCAGCTGCAAGCTCTGCCGTTGCTCCGGTTCGGGTTAGAATCTGCATCAGGTACAGGCGTGTCGCAGTCCCGAATGCCCTCCCGGTTTCCTCTCGCTGCCGTTCTCCTGGCGGTGCTGCTCGGCCCGCTGGCCGCCTGTTCCTCGCCCACCAACCCGACGCCCGCTGACGGGCCCGCGCTGACGTGCCCCGCGTCCCTCACCGTCGAGTCGAAGGACGGGCGGCCGGTGCCGGTGTCGTACTCGACACCGGTAGCGGTCGGCGGGCAGCTCCCGGTCATGGTCACCTGCACGCCGGCCTCCGGGGAAAGCTTCCCGCTCGGGTCCACGACCGTGCAATGCCGGGCAGTTGACGCGCGGTCGCGCCAGGGGACGTGCAGCTTCGGTGTCACGGTGACGGCTCCGCCCCGGATCGAGGTTGAGCTGTTCGTGGCGTTCGGCGACAGCCTGACCGAGGGCAAGCCGGCAATGCTGCAGCCGTTCGACTTCCCGGGGTCCTATCCTCGGGAGCTGCAGCGGATGCTGGAGGAGCGCTACACCGCGCAGAGACCTACGGTGATCAACGAAGCCAGGGCAGGACGAACGGCCGTTGAAGGTCTGGACGATTTCCCTGGCGTGCTCCTGCTGCATGCCCCGGAGGCCGTGCTCTTGATGGAGGGCGCCAACGACATCGCCCGCGACGATGGCGCCGACCAAGTGCCGATCGCGGCTGACGCGATCGAGGAGAAGGTGCTCCAGGCGCAGGAATCCGGGGCCGTCGTCTTCCTGGCGACGCTCCCTCCGCAGGTGCCCGAGGGAAAGCGGGCAAAGGGGGCGCCCTTCGTCCCGCTCATGAACGACGCCATCCGCCGGGTGGCCTCCCGAACGAAGGCCACCCTGGTCGATGTGCACAAGGCGTTCGACGGCAAGCCCCTCGCCGACCTCGTCGATTGGGATGGCCTTCACCTGAAGCCGGCGGGCTACCTGCTGGTGGCGGAAACTTTCTTTCAGGCCATCAAGAAAGAGCTCGAGGTAGAACCCGGCGCCTCGGGCGTCTTCCCACCATAGCCGCCTGGCCTTCCCCTTCCCGTACAAGTTGCTGCTCGAGACATGACGCGACGAGCCGAACCACAGTCGGCGGGCGAGGAGATCGCCAACAGCGTGCTCCACGGCCTCGGCACCGCGTTGGCCGTGGCCAGCCTGGCCACGCTGGTCACCCTGGCGGCGCTTCGCGGCGACGCGCGGCACGTGGTCGGCTGCGCGATCTTCGGCGCGGCGCTGGTGGTGATGTTCGCGTCCTCCACGCTCTACCACGCCGTCAGGCACCAGCGCGCGAAAGGCGTGCTGCGCGTGTTCGATCACTCGGCGATCTACCTGGCCATCGCCGGCACCTACACGCCGTTCCTGCTCGTGAGCCTGGGTGGCGCCTGGGGATGGCCGCTGCTCGTCCTCGTGTGGACCGCCGCAGTGGTTGGCATCGTGCTGGCAGCCACCGCGGGCCGGCGCCTCGGGGGCGTGCGCGTCGTCATCTACATCGCGATGGGGTGGGTCGGGGTCGTGGCCTTCCGTCCGCTACTGGCCAGCCTGGGCCCCGGAGGCCTGGCGCTCGTCGCCGGCGGCGGGATCGTCTACACGCTGGGCGTTGTCGCCTACGCGTGGCGGGCCCTTCCGTATCACCATGCGATCTGGCACGCGTTCGTCCTCGGGGGAAGCGCCCTGCACGTCCTGGCGGTGCTGTGGTACGTCATCCCGGGATGAGCCCCGCTTCCTGCTTCACAAGCTCCCCGTCCCCGGCCGAATCGGCCTATGATCCGCGTCGGCCGCCTGCTGCAACCGGCTGAAAAGCGGAGTGCAACAAGCGACATACAGGCCGTCCGCCCAGGAGTGCGTTCCGCAGAACACCTCGAGGAGGTGCCAAGTGACTTGCGCCCGCCGGTTCGTGCTGCTCCTCTTCGTTCCCGCCCTAGCCTGCGTCGCCGTGCTCGGGGCCCAGTCGGGCAACCAGCCTCCGGCGCTGCTCAGCGACCTGGTGGACATCAGCCGCGACTTCCGCGACTACTCCAACGGCTTCTTCCTGGCCGACCACCTGGGAACTTTCGATCCCGCCACCCGATCGGGCCGGCTCGTCTGGCAGCGCCATCAGCTGTCACCTCGCATTGCCTTCAACAACATGCTGGCCGTGCTTCGGCCGTTCGAAGGGGTCACCTTCCCCGAGAACGAATACGCGGTAAACCCCGAGCTGCCCTTCTCGGTGGAGTTCGTCACGCCTCGCACGGTGCGCCTGCGGGTCGAAACGGGCCCCAAGACGGCGCCGGAGGGCCAGTCGCTGATGCTCGCGGGGAACGTGCCGAGCGACGGCTCGTGGACGATGAGCCGTGTCGAAGGAGGCTACCGTTACACGAGCGCAGGCGGCTCGGTGACGGTGTTCGAGAAGCCGTGGCGGCTCGAGTTCCGCGACGTGAAGGGCCGGCTGCTCACCAGGACGCTGCACCAGGCTGACATGGCGGCCACGCTGGTGCCGGGGTTGCCGTTCTCGTTCGTGCGCCGCTCGTCCGACTACTCCCGCAGCATCGCCGCGTCGTTCTCGCTCGAGCCAGGCGAGCGCCTGTTCGGGACCGGCGAGTCGTTCACCCGGCTCGACAAGCGGGGGCAGAAGGTCGTGCTCTGGGCCAACGACGCCAACGGCGTCGAGACGGAGAAGATGTACAAGCCGATCCCGTTCTTCTTGAGCAGCCGGGGCTACGGCATGTTCGTGCACTCCTCCACGCCGATGACCTTCGACATGGGAGCATCGTTCCACGCCGCCAACACGCTGATGGTGGGCGACGACTCGCTCGACCTCTTCGTCTTCCTCGGCGAGCCGAAGGACGTCCTCGGCGAGTACACCGCCCTGACGGGGCGGCCACCGATGCCGCCGCTCTGGTCGTTCGGCTTGTGGATGAGCCGCATCACGTACTTCTCCGAGCAGCAGGTGCGCGAGGTGGCGGCGAAGCTGCGCCAGCACCGCATCCCGGACGATGTCATCCACATCGATACCGGGTGGTTCGAGACCGACTGGCGATGCGACTACCAGTTCTCGAAGAAGCGGTTCACGGACCCGGCGAAGATGATTGCCGACCTGAAGCGGGACGGCTTCCACGTTTCGCTCTGGCAGCTGCCGTACTTCGTCCCCAAGAACACGCTCTTCCCCGAGATCGTCAGCCGCGGGCTCTTCGTGAAGGACGCCGGGGGGAACCTGCCGTACGAGGACGCGGTCCTCGACTTCTCCAACCCCGAGGCGGTGAAGTGGTACCAGGAAAAGCTTGCCGCCCTGTTGAGGATGGGTGTCGGTGCGATCAAGGTGGACTTTGGCGAGGCGGCGCCGCTCGCCGGGGTGTACGCGTCGGGGCGCACCGGCTTCCACGAGCACAACCTCTACCCGCTTCGCTACAACCAGGTGGTGGCGGAGGTCACCCGGCAGGTCACGGGCGAGTCGATCATCTGGGCGCGCAGCGCGTGGGCAGGAAGCCAGCGCTACCCGCTGCACTGGGGCGGCGACTCGGGCACCCTCGACCAGTCGATGCTGTCACAGCTGCGCGGCGGGCTCTCGCTCGGCCTCAGCGGCTTCACCTTCTGGAGCCATGACATCGGCGGCTTCGGCGCGCGCACGCCCGAGGACCTCTACCGCCGCTGGCTGCCGTTCGGCCTGCTCAGCTCGCACAGCCGCTGTCACGGGATGCCACCCAAGGAACCGTGGGAGTACGGCGAAGCGTTTACCGACGTCTTCCGGCGCACGGTTGAACTGAAGTACCGGCTCATGCCGTACGTCTACGCGCAGGCCAAAGACGGCGCCGAGCGCGGCCTGCCGATGGTGCGGGCCCTGTTCGTCGAGTACCCCGGCGACCCCGGCTCGTGGGACATCGAGGACGAGTACCTGTTCGGCCGTGATGTGCTGGTGGCTCCGCTCTTCGAGACCGGCGCCACCGGCCGGCCGGTCTACCTGCCGCCGGGCCGCTGGATCGACTACCAGAGCGGCAGGACGTATGCCGGCGGCTGGCACACGATCGAGGCGGGGGCGATCCCGGTGGTGATGCTGGTACGCGAGGGCGCGGTGCTGCCGCACATCGGCCTGGCGCAGTCCACCCAGGACATGGACTGGTCGAAGATCGAACTGGTCGTCTACGGAACCGCGGCGCCGGCGGCCGAGGCGCTGCTCTGCCTGCCGTCCGACAACGTCCTGCACCGCCTGACACTGTCGCGCCGCGGCAACAACTACCGGCTCTTGTCGAACCCGCTCGAAGGCCGGTCGGTCCTGACCATCAGGCCGCACCCGAGACCGGCACGGACAACGGAAACTGGCAACTGACTACCAAGGACTGCGAACGACCACTACTTGATCACCAGTTCGAACGGCCCGACCGGCAGCCCGCTCTGATCCGAGAGGTTGCAGAGCGGGCTGTCGCCCCAGCAGAAGCGCACGCGGGCCGGCGACGGGTGTCCCTCGACCGGCGCCAGCGCGACCCGGTTCGACGCAACCCGGCCCGTCGTGTAACGGCACGAGCCCTTTCCCTCGCCGCACAGCTCGAAGCCGATGGCCCGATCCGAGCTGTAGGTCACCAGGTGCCCTTCCACGTCTTCGAAGGTCACCACCACTCCGTCCGCCTCGCGGGTTGCCGAGAGCGGCACCGGGCCTGAAGGCGCGACGGCCTGCCCGTAGACGACCCGGCGCGCCGCTCGAGCGACCCGGCTTCCAACCGCCCGCTTCTCGATCGGGTGGATGTCGTCGCGCTCGCCGAGATCGATCGTCACGACGAGGCCGGCCCGATTGTCGGCCGCGACGGCGCGCCGCTGCGCCTCGCGCACCTCGGCCCAGTTCGACTCGACCGGCGTGGTGGGGACCGGGCCGAAGCCGGGCAGCTGCACGATCAGGAACGGGAGACCGGCGCCGAAGCGGTCGCGCCAGCTGGACATCAGGCCGGCGAGCAGCTCCTGGTACCCGGCCGGCACGTCGGCGTTCGTCTCGCCTTGGTACCACACGACCCCGCGCAGCCCGTAGGGTCCGAGCGGCGCGATCATGCCGTTGTAGAGCGTGGTCAGCCCCGCGATTGGCTCCCAGGGCGCGCGGGGCGGCCGGCCGATCTCGAGCGGAACGGCCTGGTAGCGCCAGCCCCCTGCCAGCGGCACGGTCGTCCCATCGTCCAGGGTGAGCGCCAGCTTCTCGGCAGGGCCCACCATGCCCCCGGCATCCCAGGTGCTGAGCACGTTCAGCGTGACCACGTTCTCGCCTGGTCGCAGCACGCCGGCCGGGAGGGGGTATACGCGCTCGTCGCCCCACCCGAAGGTGTTCCGGATCACGCGGCCGTTCACCCAGGTCTGGTCCACCTCGTCGATGCCGCCAAGCGACAAGGTGGCGCGCCGGCGTGCCTGCTCGGCCGTCAGCCTGAACGCGCGGCGGTACCACACCATCCCGTCATGCTTCGCCAGCTCGGGAACACCCCACGTCTTCCAGTTCCGCATCGGCTCTGGCACCTCGGGCCAGCTGTCGGCCCCGGCGAGGGCGGGCTGCCAGAGCTCGGTGGTGCCGGCAGGCGTCGAGCGCCACCACGCCTCCCACATGCGGCCAAAGCCCTGGTTCGCCGCGTCCGGGTCGCGCGCGTAAAGCCGCAACAGCTCGAGGCGCCTGGCGAAATCGCCGGCCTTCTCGAAACCGCTGGGTCCGATCCACGCCTCGATCGCCGAGCCGCCCCACGCCGCCGTGATGAGCCCCATCGGCACCTGCTCGGTCTGCTGCAGCTCGCGCGCGAAGAAGTAGCACACGGCCGAGAAGGTGCGGACGGTCTCGGGCGAGGCCACGCGCCAGGTTCCAGGCGCATCGGGATCGGCCGCCGGCTCGGCGAGGGCCCGGTGGGGAACGGTCAGCAGGCGGATGCGGTCGTTGGCCGCCGCCCGGACGGCAGACTCCCCGCCGCGCGCGCGGACGACGGGATACTCCATGTTCGACTGGCCCGAGCAAACGAACACGTCGCCGACGAGAATGTCGGAAACGACCTGGGTCGTCCCTGAATCGCTGCGCGCCTCCAGCGTGTAGGGGCCTCCGGCGGCAACCGCCGGCAGCGTCACTTCCCAGCGCCCCGAGTCATCGGCTGCTGCAGAGGCCTCGTGGCCGTTGAACGCCACGCGCACCCGCTCCCCCGGCGCCGCCCGGCCCCACAGGCGAACCGGACGGTCGCGCTGCAGCACGGCATGGTCCTGGAAGACGGACGCGAACAGCCTGGAGGGACCGGCGGACTTGCCGGCCTGTCCTGACGCGCCGGCGCCAAGGCCGGCGAGAAGGACCACAACCCCCGACAGGCACACGACGGACAGCGCATGGCGCCTGGCGCACCGCAGCAGGCAGACGGCGGCATGCAGCGGAGCGATGAAGGTGAAGAAAGCGGTGGTGTGCTCGCGCGACATGCGCCATAGAATACGCCGCGGAGGACGACCCATGAAGCACCAGACGGACCGCACGAGTCCCGCCTCGCGCCGCGACTTCCTCAAGACCTCGGCCCTCGCCGCCGCTGCCGCCGTTCCGGCAGCACCTGCGGCCACGCTCGCGCAAGCGGCCGCCACGCCGCCCACCTCGAAGGATCCCTATGCGCTGGCCGCCCGGTTCAACCGGTTCCTCCGGGTGACCGACGTCACCGACGGCCTCGACGCGGTCGGCCGCGCCGACCTGACGCTCATGGACCCGTCGATCCGCCCGCTGTGGATGGGCATGCGTTTCTTCGGTCCCGCGGTCACCATGCGCGTCGTCCCCACCAACCGCAGGATGCCGGTCGTGTCGCGGGAAGACGCGTTGAAACAGCACGACATCTGGGGGGAGATGGGCGGCTGGCATACGAGCATCGACCCCCACCTGAAGCGGGGCTGCGTCATCGCGATGTCCACGGGCGGGGCGAAGGAGTGCGGCTACTGGGGGTCGAACAACAGCCTCGACATGATGAGCCGCGGAGTCGCAGGGATCGTCACCGACGGATACTGCCGCGACACCGACGAGGTGATCATGCAGAAGTGCCAGGTCGCCTGCGCCGGCATCGGCCGCACGATCATCCCGGGCCGGGTCGAGCTGGTGGACGTTCAGCAGCCGATTGCCGTCGGCGGCGCGCTGGTCCGCCCCGGCGACATCATCGGCTGCGACTGGGACGGCTGCGTGGTGGTGCCGGTCGAGGTGGCGGAGGAAGTGCTGGCGATTGCCGCGCGGATCGCCGTGGAGGACAAGAAGCAACGCCGCCGCCTCTACGACCGCCTGGGCCGCAAGCCGGACGAGACGGTGGACTGGGAGGCTGCAGCGGAGTACTTCAAGGACCTGCTGTGACACCCGGACGCCTGTTGGCAGGAGTCACCCCCCGGATGGCCGTGCCGCGGGCGGAAGGCAAATGGGGAAACGGGAGGGGGGCAAGCCGGGCCGAAGGACGCTCAGCTTCGGGTCGCCTTACCGGTACCGGCAGGTCGCGTTGTCCGACTTCACGAAGTAGCTCTTGAAGTTCAGGGCCTTCGGGTCGGTGCAGCCGGCAAGGTTCAACAGCTCCACCTTTCGGAACTCGATCGGGTGGCTCTCGCTCTGAAGTGCGATGTAGCCCTCCTCGAGCACGGTCCCTTCCTTCAGCACCGACGGGTCGGCGTTGGTCACGTTGCCGCCGCCGATCTGAGGCTTTTGGTACGCCAGCACCGTCTGCCCCTCGACGATGTGCCTGATGGCTGCGCCGCCGAGCACCTCGACCTCCACGCGCACCCACTGGTCTCCGCGATACGTCGTGGAGGTCGAGTTGACGCAGTGCTGGGTCACCAGCTTGCCGTCCATCTCCACGTGGGTACCGGGCGTGCACAGGTTGGCCGTGGTGCGCTCGCCCTTCTCCGGCCCGCCGAGCAGCTGCACCTCGATGCTGACCGGGAAGTCCTGGTCCTTCGTCATGCTGCGGGCCGACTGCGAGTGAACCATGATGCCGCTGTTGCGGAACGCCCAGTCGGGGGCGCCGGGGGCCTGCTCCCCGACGAAGCGGTATTCCACCGCGACGATGTAGTGGGAGAGCTTCTGGCGGTAGAAGAGATGGCCGAAGCAATTGCCGAACGACTGGCCGTAGGCGTCGTACGCGGTCTTCAGGACGCCGTTCTCGACCCGAAAGGTGTTGCCGGCGTTGTCGTTCAGGTCGTGGCCGGTGATCTTCACGTCCCAGCCATCGAGGTTCTTCCCGTTGAAGATCGGGACCCATTCCTTCCTGTCGGCGTCGGCCTGCGCTGCGGCAGGGCCCGCTCCCACGACCACGGCCAGCCAGACCAGCAGCACCAATCGAACGTGCTTCATGTGCGTCACCCCCTCTCGCCGCCTTGCCGCCTCACGAGGATCACCCAGTCCTCGCCGGGATCGCGAGGCGGCGCGCCGAGCGCCACGATACCAGGCCCCGTCACCGAGGTCACGGTGCCCGGCTGAAGCGGACCGCCGTTTCTCGGATCGTACCACCCGACCTTGTACGCCTCCTTCGCCGGTCCGAGGTCGAGCCCGGTCGTGCCGCCGCCGGGCAGGTAGACCACGTAGATCTCGCCCGGGCGCGCCAGGCAATACCGCGAGTTGTCGTGCGAGGGGTTCGCAACCAGCTCGTCGTGGTTGGACATCGTCTCGAACGGCACGTGGTTCTGCGAGAAGAAGTCGAGCGCGACGCGGCAGTAGCCCCAGCTGCGCTCGCGGCTCCGCCAGTCCTGGCACCCGAGGTCGTTCTGCGGCAGCGTGTAGCCGAAGTAGTACTCGACCCCCGCGCCTCCCGCGAGCAGGGCGCCCCACAGCGTGTACTTGCGCACGTCGTGCAGGCTGTAGGGTGGGCTGCCGCTCTCGGGACGCGCCACGCCGTCGTGTCCCTCGTAGCCGGGGTCGGGCGGCACGCCGGTGAAGTGCGGGTTCTGCTCGTCGTTGGCGACCACCCAGGGCCTGCCGGCCTTCTCGGACTCGGTGATCCACTTGAGGACGCGCTGGTGCACGGTGCGCCAGTGGTTCTGCAGCGAGATGCCGCTCAACCCCGACTGCGCCCCGAGCAGGGGGAGGTAGACCTTGTCCTGCTGATGGGGGTAGGTGTGAATGACGATCGGGTGGGGGTACGGGTCGGTCTCGCGGATGAAGCGCGCCATCGCGCGCTGCTGATCCGGCGTCTGCGTGTTCTCCTCGCCGAGGTTCCAGTTGAGCGCCAGCTCGTACCCGAACCGCGCGATCAGCTCGCGAAGGTACAGCTTCCGCTCGATGCCCAGCTCCCCCTGGTCCAGGGCGGTCGGGGCGGGGCCGCGATCCTCGCGAATGGTGTCATCGTTCTCGGTCTCCTGCAGCTTGAAATGCAGGAACAGGCCGAGGGCCTGCGCGTGGTCGAACACGACCTGCCACTGATCGAGCTTCGAGCAGTCGTAGTGCAGCTTGTCGTCCCGCTCGACGAACGGCCACACATCGTCGCCGTCGCCGCCCGCGTTGTAGGTGAGGAAGGAGACGGCGTTGAGGCCCTGGCTGGCGAGGTAGTTCAAGGCGCCGATCAGCCCCTTGCCGCGGCCGTCCTTCCAGGCCGGGTCGCCCGGCCGCCAGTCGCGGACGTGCGGTGCCCAGGTCTTGAGGGGGGCGGTGGCGGCCTCGTTCGCGCGCGACGTCCCCGCCGGTTTGGCCGAGCGGGTGCCATCGAAGTCTGCATAGCCGAGCAGGTTCTCGGGCGAGTCGGCGCCTGCCTTGAGGAAGAACGCGCCGGAACCGGCAAACTGCAGGTAGCGGCGGCCGACGTCGTGCAGCCGGCCCCGCGCGCGAAAGTCGCGTCCCGTCTTGTCGGTGGGTGCCACCACGAAACTCCCGGCCGCCAGCCGCCGCGAGCTGTCCACCGCCCCGTTCTCCTCCACGGCAACGCGCGGTCCGGAGAGCAAATCAGCCTGGTAAGTCCACCGGCCCGGCTTGTCAGGGGAGAGGTGCGCGCGCCACTTGTTGCCCAAGGTTGCCGAGCTCTCGCCCGCCCGGCCGTCGGCGGCGAAGTAGCCGGGGACCCGGTAGGCCGGCGAGCCCGACTCGTGGGTGAAGGCGACCGTCAGCCGGTGATCGAGAAAAGGGTTCGGCGTGGAGTCGGTCTCCCGGGCAAAGGGCCCCTCGACCGTGAACGTCACCTTGTGCCACTGCTTCAGTTCGCCGGTGATCTCCGCGCGCGGCCGTTGGCGTGCGACCACACCATCCCACGTCGCGAGCACGAGCAGGCCGAGGCCAACCGGGATCAGCACGCGTCGCATGGCACCTCCGGCGCCCGATTCTACGACACGAACGCGCGTCGCGCGCTGCACGGCCAAGGTCTTCGGCGACCGCTTCGCGCCCTTGCCGCGCTACCAGGTCTTCTCGATAAAGGCCTTCGCGCGGCGCAGCTCGTCCATCGGGTTGGTCTTCTCGTTCCGCGCGACGTAGTTCTCGATCACCAGCGCGCCGCGGAAGACCGCCGCCTTCAGCATCCGGAAGCATTCGGCCAGCTCGGCGCGCCCTTCGCCCGGGCTGACCTCGCGCCCCATCTCCCCGGGCTTCCCGGGCAGCAGCGCGTCCTTCACGTGGACCGAGGTGACCCGCGTGACGAAGTGCTTGAGCGCCTGCGAGGGCGAGTCCACGCCGTAGATCACGAGGTTGGCCGGGTCGAAGTTGACCCCCACGCGGGCGACGGTGATCTTGTCGAGAAACGCGGCCAGCTGCTCGCCCGTTTCCTGCCCGGTTTCGAGCGAGATGGTCACGTCGCGGCTTGCGGCGTACGCCGCGATGTCGGTCACTGCCTTCAGCATGGCCTGGTAGGCCTCGTCCGCCGGATCGGCCGGCAGGAAGCCCATGTGGAACGTCACGATCCGCGCGCCGATCGCGCGCGCGAAGTCCACGCAGCGGCGCGCGTACGCCAGACGCTCGGGGATCAGGTGCACGGGACGGAACCCGACCGTCTTCACCACGGCGTCCCGGTCGCGGTAGCTCTCGCCGTCGAACACGACCACCACCGAGTCGGCGCGGATGCCCATGTCGCGCAGCATGCCGGCGAACTCGCGCGCCCCTTCCGTGCTGTAGAAGCGGTCGGGAAGACGGCTGACCTGGATCGTATTCAGCCCCATCGACTTGACCGCCTGCAGCGCGCGCAGGGGATCGTTCTCCCCGGTGCACCTGAGGAAGATGCCGATCGGGTTGTCTCCCTGTACCGGCGCGCCGGCACCGAGGGCTGCCGGAATCATCAGCGCCACGGCGGCGCACATCATCGTTCTCGCTCGACGCGACATCACCAATTTCCCCCTCTGGTTCGGGCCGCCACGGGCCCTCACGGACGAATTGAACCACGAAGATCACGAAGAACACAAAGAGTGAGAATGACGCCGGTCTTCGGCGGCCGTGAAGCGGCCAGGCGTGAGGCGCCGCCGCCGGCCACTTGGCGGCCGGCAGTCCCCTTGTGCTTGGGGATGACCCGAAGCATCTCCTCGAGCGCCTCGAGCTTCTCCTGGGGACTCCTGGCGGTGCGGAACCGTTCCTCGGCGCGCTTGTACTCAGGGGTGAGATTCGCTGGCATGACGCGCTGCCCGCGACCGTATTCCACCACGGACGGCCCGCGGGGCGCCAGCATCGGACAGCCGGCGGGCCGTGACCTATAATCGAGGGGCACGCCCCCTCCGACGGGTCCCTCATCCTATGCCGACACAATCCCTGACCGCACGCGAACGGGCCGAGCAGTTCCTCCAGATCGCGTCAGACTTCCACCTCGGCTCGCTCCTTACCGAGTCGTCGCACCCGCGAACGGCCGATCTCAGCGTAGTCGCCCGCCGCAGCACCGAGGAGGGCCTGCGCGCCCTCTTCGACGTGGACGGCGACGTGGTCCGCAAGTACCGCGAGTG
>JARKSS010000092.1 GCA_029974175.1 Vicinamibacterales bacterium | reverse complement strand
AGGCCGGCCCGATGCCCGCGCCCATGATCGTCTTGTCCACCGGGATGAACAGCTTCCCGCCCGCGCCCGCCGGCAGGTTGTTCGTGAACTTCACACGGACGGGCCGCCCTTTGTGGGCCACGATGGCCGGCCCGAGGTAGTGGAAGGGCGTGCCGCCCATGTTCGTCTGCCGATAGCCGCGCAAGGTCGTCGGCGGCAGGTCGCTGTGCATCTGCTCGGTGTACTGGCCGAGCTCGATCTCGTAGTAGTCCGAGCCCTCGTAGGTCGTGGTGTCGGGCACGGCGACCGGGAGGTACTGGCCCAGGTTGTTCGCGGCGCCTGCGCCAAGGCCCGGAAGGCCGTCCACGAACTTGCGCATCCCTCCGACGATGGCCTGCGTACCGCCCGCTTCCACGATGGCGCCGAACGCGAACGTGCGCAGCGCATTCGGATTGCTGAAGGGGCTCGTGCCGACCGTGATGGACGCGCCCTGGGCCGGCGCCGGCACCGCCGGGCTCGCCTGGTAGTAGTAGGCGTCCAGGTAAGGCCCACCGTTGCTGACGTCCATCGGGATGCCCTGTCCCCAGAATGCCAGGACGTCGCCCTCTTCCACGGCCACGTTGGCGGGGTACGACGCCACCTCGCTCACCTGGGGGGTGGAGAGCGGTGGGACCGTCAGCAGCCCGCTGCTGTAGAGGACGGTGTAGGTGTTGGCACCTGTCGGCCTGAGGACGTACGCGTGGAAGGTCCTGCCGGCCGATTGGGTGTTGATGCCGCCGTACTGGTTGAACGACTGGAACGCGGTGAGGGTGCCCGCCGGCAGCGGCTCAGAGAACACGGCGAGCAGGTTCACGGTTCCAGTGGCGTACTGCCGGGCGGCAAGCCGCGATGCCTGGATGGGCGTCACGACGGGGTCGGTCGTCGTCACGACCGGCCTCGGGCTGTTCGCCCAGTTGGCCACGGCGCCCGAGTAGTCGGGGAACAACTGACCGTTGTTGTCGATCTTGTAGTAGGACGGGACGGGCAGCGCCTGTCCCCCGCCCGGGTCGATGAGGGCCATCGGGGCCAAATCGGCCGGCGCCTGCGGGGCCGCGCCCTCGACTGACAGCGTTTGCCTCCCAACCCTGCCGCTGGCGCGCGCCATCTTCGCCTTCAGTCGGGCGGCCGCGGCCCTGCGCTGGATGGGCGTGACCTTCTGCATCCGCGCGCGCGGGCGCCCGGTGGCGTCGCTCACGACGGTCTGCTGGCCCTGGGCGTTCGCGGCCGCACGGTCCCGGGCCCGGGCCGACTGTGGTGCCGCCGCGGCGTCGCTCGCCGCGGTCGTCTCGGTTCCGGTCATGGCCATGGCGACGGCGTCGCCCGCCATGCCCGCGGCTCGTGTCACCGGGCCGCTGCCCCACGTGACGGCAGCGAGCACCAGGACCAGGGTGGCCGCCATCCTGATTCTGTGTCTGGTCATCGTCTGCTCCTTCGGGAACATCCCCTCCCTCACGCGTTCACCCCCTCCGTCTCGTTCGGCGCCACGAAGTCGTACGTTTCGATCGTCGCGGCCAGGGCGCAGAGGGGCTGCGGCACGCCCCGGCGCTCCTGCCGCACGATCGCCCCCCGGCACTGCACCCGAACCTTCGTGCGAGGCCCGAGACTGGGCAGCACGAGAACGAACTCCACCCTCGTTCCCGGCGCCAGCACGGTCTCCCGGTACGCGAACAGGACGCCGCTGCTGCTGATGTTCAGGGTCCGTCCCTCGTGCCATGCCTCGTCTCCGGCCTGTCGGTACATGACGGGAGCTGTCATCTCGTAACGCGCTGCTCTTGGCCGCTTCGCCAACTGCTCCATCGTTGTTCCTCAGCGGCGCACCGCAGGTCGGGACAGCAGCGTGACGGGATTGCCCGAGGTCTACTGTCGGGTTGATCGCGGATCTGGACAATGGCAGAAAGGTCACAAATTGCCGCAGGACCGAAGTCCCGGTCCGGGCGGTACGCAGGTACTGTTGGGGTGGGACGAAAGTACTGATCAGGGATCAGGGATCAGCTGTCCTGCCGGCGTGCTCCCTCGACCAGCTTGTGGTGCAGGGCGTACAACGCCAGCTCGAGGCGGTTCGACACGCCGACCTTGTCGAAGATGTGAGAGAGGTGGTTCTTGACGGTCTGCTCGCTGAGGTTGAACTGCGAGCCGATGTCCTTGTTGGTGGCGCCGTTCAGGATGGCGGTGACGATCTGCAGCTCGCGCCTGGTGAGCATTGCGGCGGGCGCCGGCGGGCGGGTTGCCCCGGCGCGCAGGTGCTGCACGATGTCGTTCACCCGGTCGTGTCCCACCCAGTAGCCGCCGGCGGTGACCGTGTCCAGGCACTTGTAGAGCAGGTGCGTGGCGCACTCCTTCATGATCACCCCGCGGGCGCCCAGCTGCAGGACCCGCACGCTGTCGGCCGTGTCGATCGCGGCCGTCAGCAGGATCACCTTGACGTCCAGGCGGCGTTCCGCAATCTCCTGCAGCGCCTGGATGCCGCCGGTGCCCGGCATGGCCAGGTCGAGCAGGAGGACGTCGGGCCGAAGCTCCTCCACCAGCCGCACCGCCTCAAGGCCGTTGTGTGCCTGCCCCGCCACCTGGAAGCGGGGCTCGGCTTCGAGCAGGCGGCGAAGTCCTTCACGGAAGATCGGGTGGTCGTCGGCAATGACGATCCGGATTGGTCGCTCGCGATCACGCATGGTGTCTTCCCGGGATGCGAATGTCGAGGCGCGCGCCGTGTCCCGGCCGCGACGACACCGTCAGCCGGCCGCCGATGGCCCGGACGCGTTCGTTGATGATGGCCGGTGCCAGGTGCCGCGCGTCCAGCTCGGCACCGTCCAGGGTGCCCTCGAAACCGAACCCCCGGCCGTTGTCGTCAACCGACAAGAGCCAGTCGGCGCCTTCCTGCCCGAGGTGTACCCGCACGGCCGTCGCCCCCGAGTGCTTCCGGACGTTGGCCAGCGCCTCGCGGACGATCGCCGTCACCTCGCGGCACACCCGGGGAGCGAAGTCCACGGTGTCTTCCACGCAGGCCAGAATTGCGTCGATGCCGGTGCGATTGCGGAAGTGGGCCAGCTCGCCGATCAGGTGTTCGACGAGGTGTTCAGGCTCGACCTCGTCTGGCTTCAGTACCTGCATCAGGTCGCGCAGGTTGAGGATCTCGTCGGCGAGCACGCGCTGGATGTCCTCGAGATCGTCGGCCGCGCCCCGTGGCGTACCGGCCTGCCGGCGCATCACGTCGACCTGCATCTCGATCCCGATGAGCGACTGGATGACGCCGTCGTGCAGCCGTAGCGCGATGTTCGCCCGGTCCAGGGCGCCCGATCGGGAGCCAAGCCGCCGGTGCAGCTGGAGATTGAGCAGCGTCGGCACGATCTGGCGGACCACCGCCTGGACGAAACGCAGGTCGTAGTATCCCGGCCGCCAGATGCCCGGGTCGAAGAGGAAGAGGCGGCCGTGCCAGCCCTCGCCGGGAAGGGAGGACAGGCACAACACCTCGCGCCACTCGAACGGGGCGTCGAGCAGGGGGCAAAGCTCCACCCGTATGCCCGATGGCTCGCCTGACGCGTCCAGGGTGGTGACCTGCGCCTCCCGCCGGCCGTCCCGGCGGCGAATCCTGGCCTGCCACGCGTCCGCCTCGGCCGGGACCGGGAAGAGCCAGGTGCCGCAGTTGGCCCGGGTGTGCTGACGGAGCCGTATCTGCGGTGGCGCACCTGCGTCGCCGGCCGTGGCCTGCCACAGGAACACCCGCTCGTGGCCATCCTCGCTGACCACCAGCACGGCTCGTGACGCCCGCACCTGCCGCATCAGGGTCCCGAGCACGTTCTGCACGCTCGGCACGAGGCCGCTGTGCGGAGTGATCTGCGTGAGGATCTCGCCGGCCGCCCAGGCCTGCTCGCGGTGACGCCGCTCGTTCTCACCCAGGCTCACCAGCAGCGTGCCGACCACGAGGTACACCAGGTCGATCCCGGCAACGTGCCAGTCCACGACCTGTCCCAGCGCGGTCCGCAGCCCGGCGTCGGCTGCCAGGGTCAGCATGGCCGCGGCGCCAGTGGCCACAGTCTCGGGCTGACCCCACCTGAAGCCGGCGCCCAGCAGCACGAACAGGTAGAAGCCGATGAAGGGACCACCGACGC
Source organism: Vicinamibacterales bacterium (assembly GCA_029974175.1). Taxonomy (GTDB): domain Bacteria; phylum Acidobacteriota; class Vicinamibacteria; order Vicinamibacterales; family Fen-181; genus JARKSS01. The sequence continues at coordinate 13,243 of JARKSS010000092.1, read as the reverse complement.
CGCCGTTCGTGCAGAAAACCAGGGTGACCCACGCCAGGTCCAGGAGGTGGTGGAGCAACACCCGGGGAGGCGCGTCGCGGCGGCGCGACTGCCGGGTGTAGACGACGAGCAGGATGCTGTGAACGGAGAAGGCGGCCAGCGCCGCCGCGCCGGCCGCGGGCGCCCTCCGGCCGTGCTCCGCGAGCAGCGCGGCAAGCGAGAGCAGCGCGAGCAGGACCCTGGCGAGCGCGAGATGGCGCTCCACCGCGGCGGCATCCCGCGGGTCTACGCCGAACCGGCTCCATGCCCGCCGAATCCCGGCCCAGGTCACGGGCCCCTCCCGCGCTTACTGGTGGCCGAACCGGTAGATCGTCGTGCTCGTGTACTCGCTCCCCGGCCGCAGGATCGTGGACGGGAAGGCGGGGTGGTGCACCGAGTCGGGGAAGTGCTGCGTCTCCATGCAGAACGCGGAGTACTGCGTGTACGGCACCCCGTTCCGGTTCTTCAACGACCCGTCGAGGAAGTTGCCCGTGTAGAACTGCATCCCCGGCTCGGTCGTCAGCACCTCCATCGTCCGCCCGCTCTTCGGTTCGACGACGCGGGCGGCCAGCTCGGGCAGGCCTTTGGCATCCGTCTTCCGCAGCACGTAGTTGTGATCGTAGCCGACGGGCGGTCCGCCGGGCACCTGCTTGATCCGTGCACCGATGGCGGTTGGCGTGTCGAAGTCCCAGGGCGTGCCCTTCACCGGGACGATTTCGCCGGTGGGGATCAGGCGCTCGTCCACCTTCGTCATCTTGTCGGCCGCGATGGTCACGATGTGCCCGAGGATGTCGCCCGAGCCGTCACCCGCCAGGTTGAAGTAGCTGTGGTTGGTGAGGTTGATCGGCGTAGGCTTGTCGGCGACCGCGCGGTAGTCGATGCGCAGCTCGTTCGCGTCGGTCAGGGTGTAGGTGACACTCACGTCGAGCGTGCCGGGGTAGCCCTCTTCGCCGTCGGGGCTGCGGTAGGTGAACTTCACCGCCGGGCCGGTCGGCGACTTCACTTCCTCGGCCCGCCACACCACCTTGTCGAAGCCCTTGACGCCGCCGTGCAGGTGGTTCGGGCCGTCGTTGGCGGCGAGCTTGTACGTCTTGCCGTCGAGCGTGAACTCGGCCCGGGCGATGCGGTTGCCCACGCGCCCGACCGTTGCGCCGAAGTACGGTGTTCCCGCCAGGTACGGTTCGAGGCGGTCGTAGCCGAGCACGATGTTGACCGGCTTGCCCGAGGCGTCCTCGACATGCAGCTCGGTCAGCGTCGCGCCGTACGTCATCACCTTCGCAACCATCCCGTGGTGGTTCGTCAGCGTGTAGAGATCCACGGCCACCCCTTCCTTCGTCGTGCCGAACGGCGCCTTCTGCACGGGCGTCGCGGCGGGTTTGGGCTGCGGGGGGAGCGTTGCCGCGCTCACCGCGGCCAGGCAGCCGAAGGTCAGACATGCCCCAGCGAATCGTCCCAGTCGTGTCATGCGTTGTTCTCCCAGGGCCCCGGATTGACTCCGGCAGCCCGTTGCACCTTACCGGCGCCTGCCAAGCCTGATCGTCAGTGTTGTCTCGACCCACTCGCCCGGGCCGTCGGGGATGGTTACCTCGACGAGGCGCGCCGCGCCGTCCCGGCCCACTTCCGCCGCACCCTCGATCGTGAGCACCTCGAACGGCACGTCGATCCGCAGCCGGTACGCGCGTCCGCGCAGCCCCTGGAGCCGGGCGCGGTACGTCCCGTGCGACACGGACGTCTCGATCACCCGCAGGCGCTGCGACCGGTCGCCCAGCGCGAGCGGGCGCTGCACGGGGGCCAGCTCGACCCCGGGGCGCACGCGAAAGAAGACGGTCTTCGGGCCGGCGACCGTGGCAAGCGGCATCTCGGCACGCCCGCCGCCCTCCACCTCGCTGCCGGGCGGCAGCGCGACTCGCACCCCGACCGCCAGCGGCTTCGCGAGGTTCGAGACAGAGACGGCGTAGCCGTTGGGCCGCCGGCGGATCTCGACGTCCCCGATCCCGTCGCGGAAGCGCAGCCGTCTCACCCGCAGGAATGGCCAGCCGGCGGGAAGCCGCGGCGTGAGCCACAGGCCCTCGTCGGTTTCCTCGAGGCCGACCAGCCCGCGCATGAGCGCCGAGGCGAAGCCGGCGGTTGCGAACAGCTGGTGGGGCACGGCCGCGTCGATCGACCGCAGGCGGTCGCCCGAGAGCAGCTCGGGAATGAAGCCCCGCGCCTCGAGGAAGGTGAGGTCGGCGAGCGCGTCCACGTACTGCCAGCCGGCCTCGGGCCGGCCGCCGGTGTAGAGCGCCAGCGCGGCCCACCCGGAAAGGAACGGCCACGACGCGCCGTTGTTGTACGAGAGCGGTTCGTACAGCGCGCTCTCGCGCGACAGCATCCGCGCGCCCCAGTCGGTGGCGAGGCCCGCGCGTGCCAGCTCGTCGAGCATCCCCGCGATTGCCGGGTGCCCCGGCTCGAACACGCCGCGCCAGATGCCGAACGCGGGCCAGTCGGTTTCTTCCGCCTGCCCCGCGCCGCTCTTGAGGATCGCGAAGTTGATGCGCCGCCTCCCGGCGTCGAGGAACCGGCGGTTGATGGCCGAGCGTGCCTTGGCGGCCGCGGCCTCCGCGGTGGGCACGAAGCCCGGCTCGGCCAGCTTTGCCAGGTCGACCATCGCGGCCGACGCCTCGGTCCACACCGTGGCCAGGAAGACGTCGGTCTGCACGTCGGTGCTGCGCAGGGCCCCGGTCTCGATCACCAGGCCGGCCCTGGTGTTGTCCATCAGGCCGTCGCCATCCTCGTCGGTCGAGGCGCAGTAGTCCCACGCCTTGCGCATCGAGGGCCAGTAGTCTTTCGCGAAGGCCGCGTCGCCGGTTGCCCGCACGTAGTCGCGCACCGAGATGATGTAGAGCGGCGTGGTGTCGGCGTGGTAGTAACCGTAGGGATAGTCCTCGAACCAGCGGATGTAGCCGGCCCCCTGCGAGAGCTCGTGCATCATCTTGCCGTCGGCCCGCTGGTGCTTGCGCAGCAAATCGAGCGACCGGCGCACCGTGTCGAGATCGCCGTACGCGGAGATCGCCCAGTTGTTGATGAAGGTGTCGCCGCCGAAGAACCACCCGAACCCGGGGCGCTCGGTCGTTCCGGACGGGCCGAGGCCGGCGATGAGGCCGCAGCCCAGGTGCGGGTTGCAGACAAACCCCTTGTCGAGCGCGACCTTCGCCCACTCGAAGGCCAGGCCGACGCGGGCGTCGGGAGTTTCGACGCTGGTCCGCTCTTCACGCAGGCGGCGGTAGTGCTCCTCTTGTTCGCAGTAGAGCCGTTCGGCCGAGGCCAGCAGCGTCTGATACGTCTTCTTCGCGGCGTCGAGCTTTTCAACGCTGCCGGCCATCGCGATCGGGATGAGCCCCTGCCGGGCCTGCTCGGGGGTGACTCGGATCGAGAACTGCGTGGGTGCGTCGGGCAGGTTGTGCGCCGGCTGCTCGGGAGGCGTCAGGCCGAACGGCGAACCGATCAGCGCCGCGTTCTTGCGACTGCCCTCGCCAACCACGAAGGCCTTCAACGTGTCGTCCCAGTAGCTGTACTGGCCTCCGAGAGCCGCCGGCCACATCGGCTTGAGATCGGGCCTGAAGCGCACGACGATCGTGAGGGGTTCGGAGGTGCAGATGTCCAGCAGGACAAGGCCGCCCGGCTCGTGGCGGGGTACGAGCCAGATTGCGTCCACGGTGAAGGCCGCGTGGGCATAGCGGACGGTGGCCGCCTCGGGCCGGATGTCCACCGTGGAGGCGAGCGCGGCGCCGGGGATCGGGTCGGCGTAGGCGGCGATGCCGAACGACAGGTTGAAGTCGTGCAGCAGCTTGAGGGGATAGGCCCACGCCTCGAACGACCCGTCCTCGCGTCCGAGGAAGGCGGCGCGAAGGCCCGAGGCCTCCATGTAACGCCCGGGGCGGGCGGGCCCGCCGAGGGCGATGGGGTTCAGGCTCCGCTCGAAGCGCGGGATTGGAGTCGGCGCAGCTGCGGAACCGGCCTGTCCGGGCATGGCCGCAAATGCCGCCGGCGCGGCGGTCAGCCACAGCCCGAGCACCAGGGCCAGGCGCGGACGTATCATCGTGCGGGCCCTCCGAAAGACCGCGGGGCGCATGAGTCGGCGCGGACCATTCTACCCGGACACGGCGGATCAACCACAAAGGACACGGATCAACCACAAAGGACACAAAGGACACAAAGAAGAACACGAAGAAGACCGGCGTGAAGCCGTGTTGATCCTTCGTGTTCATTGTGACCTTGTGATTCAAATCGTGATTGGAGGACCCATCGTGGTCGAGGCCGTGCGCATCGGGGTGTCGTCGTGCCTGATGGGGCGGACGGTCCGCTACGACGGCGGGCACAAGCGCGACGCCTTCCTCGTGGAGACCTTCGGGCGGTTCGTGGAGTGGGTCGAGGTCTGTCCCGAAGTGGAGGCGGGCCTCGGCACGCCGCGCGAGCCCATCCGGCTCGTCCGCGAGGGCGAACAAGTGCGGCTGCTTGGCGTGGAGAGCGCGACCGATCACACCGACCGCATGCGCCGGTGGGCCGCCGCGCGCGTCGGGGCGCTCGCCCGCGCGTCGCTCGACGGCTTCATCCTCAAGAAGAACTCGCCCAGCTGCGGCCTGGAGGGGGTGAAGGTCTACAGGCCTGGCGCCGGGACGTCGCGTGACGGCCGCGGCCTGTTCGCCGAGGCGCTCATCTCGCGGCTGCCGCTGCTCCCGGTGGAGGACGAGGAGCGGCTTGCGAACCCGCGGCTGCGCGACCCCTTCGTCGAGCGGGTGTTCGCCCACCACCGGCTGCGCGTCTTCTTCTCCAGCCGATGGACGCCCGGCTCGCTGGTTGGCTTTCACGCGGCGCAGAAGCTGACACTGCTCGCGCACTCGCCGTGTGGGTACGTCGCGCTGGGGCGCCTGGTCGCGCGCGCGGGCGACACGCCGCGTGCCGCGCTGCGCGCCGCCTACGAGACCGGCTACATGAGCGCCCTTGCTACCATGGCCACCCGGAGGCGCCACGTCAACGTGCTGCACCACATCGCCGGCTACCTCAACCAGTCAGTGGATGAAGCGTCGCGGCAGGAGCTGGCCTCGGCCATCGCCGCCTACCAGCAGGGCCGCGTCCCGCTCGTCGTGCCAGTCACGCTCGTGCGGCACCACGTGCGGCGCTGCCGGATCGAGTACCTGGCCGGGCAGGTGTACCTCGAACCCCACCCGGCGGAGCTGATGCTGAGGAATCACGGCTAGGGGCCAGCGGCTAGGGTGGGGCTAGAGGGCTGGTGGCCCAGGAGCTTGAGCCCTGAGCCTGGAGCCGTCTAGATCACTACCGGTTCCGGGTAGGGCGCCGACCCGTTGCGAACCGGCCTCCGGCTCCGGACGGCGGTCTCGAGATGGGAGGCCGCCCGGACAAGGCGCTCGGCCAGGGGCGCGCCGGCGGGCATGCGGCGCGAGGCGAGCGAGGCGAGGGCGCTGTAGTGCCAGACCACGAGAGGCCCGCCACGGAAGCGGTCGAGCACGCCCAGCCCGAGGGCCTCGATGTCGCGCGCGGTGCTCTCGATGTTGTGCACCGCGTCGGCGGCCTTGAGCGCGGCCTCGTCCGGGCCGGCGTGGGCCAGCTTGTCCAGCTGGTCCTTCTTCCGCTCCAGCCAGTCGGCGGGCACACCGCCGTCGTTCTTCTTCTCGGTCACGGCGGCGACCAGGTCGAACACTTCGCGCCCGAACTCGTCGCGCAGGTACTTGCAGAACGCCGCCCGGAACGCCATCGGCTCGGTGGGGGAGGGCAGCTTCCCCCCGGTGACCTGGCTGAGCCGCCTCTGAACCTCCGCGTTGCCCCACTTGGTGTCCTCCACCGTGTCGTGAAGGAGCCCGGCGGCGACGAGCGGTTCGGGATAGCCGTAGGCCTCGAGGATCAGCGCCACGGCGACGGGGTGCTGGATGTAAGGGATGTCGGTGCCCTTGCGGAACGCGCCGTCGTGCGCGATGCCGGCAATGTCCAGGGCCCGCCGGATCATCGGCGACGGGTTTCTGAAGCGGTCGATCATGGCTGGGCTGATGGCTCCCTGTTCCGGGCATTCTACACGGAGGCGTGGGGACGAAGAGATCGGGAGGAAGACCGGGGACCCGGGGGCGAGAGCGGCTGGCCCTGCTCTTGCTGTTTCGACGGCCGGGTTTGATGCGATGCGCTACGTCGCCCTTGCCTGCGATTACGACGGTACGCTGGCCACCGACGGCCGCGTGGACGAGCCGACACTGGCCGCCCTGGGGCGCGTCCGCGATTCCGGCCGTCGGCTGATCCTCGTGACGGGAAGGCGGCTCGACGACCTGCAGTCGGTCTTTCCGGAGTACCGGCTGTTCGACCGCATCGTGGCCGAGAACGGCGCCGTGGCGTACGACCCCGCGCGACGCGAGACCAGGCGCCTGGCCGACCCGCCGCCCGCGGCATTCACCGCGACGCTCGTCGAGCGAGGCGTCACCCCGATCGACACGGGGGAGGTGATTGTCGCCACCTGGCGGCCGAACGAGATGGCGGTGCTCTCCGCCATCCGCGACCTTGGTCTCGAGCTGCAGGTGATCTTCAACAAGGAGGCGGTGATGGTGCTGCCGCCGGGGGTCAACAAGGCAAGCGGGCTCCTGGCGGTGCTGGCCGAGATGTCGCTCTCTCCTCACAACGTGGTGGCCGTCGGCGACGCGGAGAACGACCACGCGCTGCTGCAGGCGTGCGAGTGCGGCGTCGCGGTTGCCAACGCCCTGCCGATGCTGAAGGAACGGGCCGACCTGGTCACCTCGGCCGATCACGGCGCCGGCGTTGCCGAGCTCATCGGGCGCCTGCTGGCCAACGACCTCGACGACCTGGCCGCCTCGCTCAAGCGCCACGAGATCCTGCTGGGGCGTGACGGCGGCGGCCTGGAGGTGTGCCTTCCTCCCTACGGGCACTCGGTGCTGCTGGCTGGCACCTCGGGGGGCGGGAAGTCGACGCTGGCCGGCGCGTTCCTCGAGCGCCTCGCCGAACGCGGCTACCAGTTCTGCCTGGTCGATCCCGAGGGCGACCGCGAGGGATTCGAGCGCGGGGTGATGCTGGGAACGGCGCGCAAGGTCCCCGAGCCGAGCGAGGTGATGACGGTTCTCGACACGCCTGCCCAGAACGCCATCGTCAACCTGACGGGGCTTCCACGCGACGAGCGGCCCCGGTTCTTCGAGACGCTGCTGCCGCGGCTGCAGGAGCTTCGTTCGGCCACCGGCCGGCCGCACTGGATCGTGCTGGACGAGGCGCACCACCTGCTGCCGCGCGACCGTCCCTCGTCGCGGGCCGTCGTCCCGCAGCGCCTGCGAAGCGCGCTGCTGATCACCCTCGAGCCGTCCACGATTGCCCCCGAGGTGCTGCAGTCGATCGACACGTTGCTCGTGCTCGGCGAGGACGCCGGCGCCGCCCTCGCGGATTTCGCCTCAACGGCGGGCGAGGGCGGGGCTGCGGCCGAGGTGCCGCGCGTGGAGCTCGGGGAAGCAGCCATCTGGGAGCGAGGATCGCTTCATGCGCGGGCCTTCAGAATCGAGCCGCCCCGCAGCACGCACCGCCGCCATCGCCGGAAGTACGCCGAGGGGGAGCTCGTCGAGGACGAGCACTTCGCCTTCCGCGGACCGGAAGGCAAGTTGAATCTCCGCGCCGAGAACCTCCGCAGCTTCGTCAGGATTGCCGAGGGAGTGGACGAGGACACCTGGCTGCACCACTACAGGAAGGGCGACTTCTCGCGGTGGTTCCGCCACGTCATCAAGGACGAGGAGCTGGCGCGGGAGGCCGAGGAAGCCGAGGAGGCCGGGTTGCCGGCCTCCGAGGGCCGCGCGCGGATCAGGGAGATGGTCGAGAAGAGGTACTCGGTCTAGCAGGCCGCCGAAAACGCGGCCCGAATGAAAAAACGCAAAAGGGAGAATGCAGAAACACGCCTTCTTTCATTCTCCATCCTTCCTTCTACATTGCAGGGTTCTCTCTTCAGCAACCTGCTAATACCTTCAGCGTCCTTCCTTCACCGTCCTCCGGAACAGTGCGGTGAGCGTGACTTCCTCGTCGCCCCGGCGAACGACGATTTGGGCCCGGTCGCCCCATCGCTTCCCCGCCATCAACCGGTTGTAGGCCTCCTTGTCGGAGAGCGCCGTTCCATCCACCGACACGATCACATCGCCCGGCTTGATGCCGGCGCGCTCGGCCACCGAGTTCTTCTGCACGAGGATCACGCGGCGGGCCGTCTCGCCCTGGCCCACGGCGGTTGAGAGGCCGAGCGACGGATACTGCGAGTCGATGGCGTGCGGCAACCCCCAGAGGAAGTTGGCGTACGAGGCCCGCACCGAGGTGACCACCCCGTCGGGCCCGTTCACCGTCACGGGGATCACCGACGCGATCTGCCCGTCGAACCAGTTCCGCGCCTGCCGCTCGATCCCCAGCCCGTAGGCGACGTGCCCGAGGCCGACGAGCACGGCCATGATCGCGCTTGGATCGTTGGCCCGCTTCCACGCCTGGACGGCGTTGTATCCCATGGTCGCGTCCCAGGTGGCCTGGGCGCTCAACATGTTCTTCCACATCTGGTCGCCCATGCCGGCGCCGTGCACCGGTCCCTCCTCGCCTTCGAAAGTGGTCTTGAAGTAGAGCAGGTGTTCGGCGTTGTCGGCATCGATCCGATCCGGGATGTGAGCGGCCTCCTCGGGGCTGAGGTTGGCGAGCCCCTTCTTTCGCACCGAGGCGACGACCTCGCGCGGCGTGTTCACGGCGAACATCGGGATCTGCCGGTCGCGGGCGAAGAGGAAGATGTCGCGGTAATAGAGCCAGTTGTAGCCCCAGTGCTCGTACCAGCGCGACTTGCGGATGAATTCCTCCTCTGAAAGTGTCCCGGTGGTCCACTCGTCGAGCACGGCCTGGGCCGTGTAGGGGAACATCTCCAGGCCGATCAGCACGCGCCGGCCCGAGTCGGCGAGCGCCCGCAGGATGCGCAGCTGGATCTGGTGGGTCTCCATGGTGGTGTGCTCCTCGCCGAGGAGCAGCAGGCCGGTCTTCGCCAGCCGTGGGGGAAGGTCGTCGGGCGTCACGACCTCGCCGGTGGCGGTGTCGGTGAGGCCGTCGAGCACCACCGGTGCTTCCCGGTCGCGCCTGGCCGGATCGCCAATCGCCAGATGCAGGATCTTGTTGTCTGCGCCGGCGCGCGGCGCCGCCAGGAGCAAAACGAGCACGGCAAGGCAGGCTCTGGTGGGCATTCGAGAATCGTACTACAGCCGCGCGCCCGACGGCCGTTGGCCGCCGAAGCCGCGCCGCCCGCCGTAGCCGCGGCTTGCCGCGCGAAGGCGGGTCTGTCACCATGTCGCCGCCATATGATCGAGACCCTTCTCGTTGTCGCTGTCGTCCTGCTGTTCATCCTGCTGGCCCTCACCGTGGTCCTGCTGCTGCGGCGAGGCCCGGCCGAGCTGCCCGCGATGGCCTCCCGCGTCGAGGCGCTGGCGGCCGACCACGAGCGGATCGAGCGTTCGCTTCGCGAGGAGCTGACGCGCGGACGGTCCGACGCGGCCGCCCAGGCGCGGGCGTTGCGCGAGGAGGTGGCCGGGGCGCTCGACCGGCTGGGCGAGTCGCTTCGCCAGGGGCAGTCGATGATGGCGCGGGCGCAGGGGGAGCAGCTGGCGGCGTTCGCCCGGCAGCTGACCGCCCTCGGCGAGGGCACCGAGCGGCGGCTCGAGGCGCTGCGCGGCACGGTGGCCGAGCAGCTGCGCGCGATCCAGGAGGACAACGCCGCCAAGCTCGAGAAGATGCGCGAGACCGTGGACGAGCGCCTGCAGGGCACGCTCGAGGCGCGCCTTGGCGAGTCGTTCCGCACCGTGAGCGAGCGCCTCGAGCAGGTGCAGCGCGGCCTTGGCGAGATGCAGGCGCTGGCCGCCGGCGTCGGCGACCTGAAGCGGGTGCTGACCAACGTGAAGACCCGCGGCACCTGGGGCGAGGTGCAGCTCGGCGCGCTGCTCGAGCAGGCGCTCGCGCCGTCACAGTTCGCCACCAACGTCGAAACGCGCGAGCACAGCGGCGAGCGGGTCGAGTTTGCCGTCCGCCTGCCCGGGAAGGACCCCGCAGACCAGAAGCCCGTCTGGCTCCCGATCGACGCGAAGTTCCCGCAGGAAGACTACCAGCGCCTGATCGACGCCGCCGAGCGCGGCGAGGCCGAGGCGCTGGAGGCGGCGGCCCGTCAGCTCGAGACCCGCGTGAAGGTCTGCGCCCGCGAGATTCACGACAAGTACCTCGACCCGCCGAACACCACCGACTTCGGGATCCTGTTCCTCCCGACCGAGGGGCTGTACGCCGAGGTGCTGCGCCGCCCGGGCCTTGCCGAGGCGCTGCAGCGTGATCACCGCGTGCTGGTGGCCGGCCCGACCACCCTCTGGGCCATCCTCAACAGCCTGCAGATGGGGTTCCGTACGCTGGCCATCGAGCGCCGGTCGAGCGAGGTGTGGACCGTGCTGGCGGCCGTCAAGACGCAGTTCGGCCGCTTCGGCGAGCTGCTGGGGGCGGTGCAGAAGAAGCTCCAGGAGGCGAGCAACAAGATGGACGCCGTCTCGCGCCAGAGCCGCACGATCGAGCGGAAGCTGCGCGACGTCCAGGAGCTGCCAGCCAGCCGGTCGGCCGAGGACCTGCTGCTCGCCGCCCCTATCGACCTCCTCGACGACGACGAACCGGCCGAGGTGTAGGGACGACCCTTGCCGGCCTCGCCCTAGCCTCGGAGAGGCGAAGGCGGGTGGTCGCCCCTAACCCTTCTTCGGCATTCGCTTGATCAGGCGGCCCATGATCTTTGCCTTGCGCTTCTTCTCGAGGATTGCCAGCTCGTCCTGCTTCTCGTCGAAGCGGCGGGCCTCTGCCTGCAGCTTCAGGTAGCTTTCAAGCCGGTCGGCTGCCAGGCGGCCTTCTTCCACGGCCCGCCGCACGGCGCACCGCGGTTCGGTGAGGTGCGCGCAGTCGGCGAAGTGGCACCCCTCGGCAAGGGAGGCAATGTCGGGGAAGGCGCTTCCGAGCGAGTCGCCGGCTTCCCACAGCTGGAGCTCGCGCAGGCCCGGCGTGTCGATGATGAGGCCGCCGCCCGGCAGGACGATCAACTCTCGGTGCGTGGTGGTGTGTCGGCCGCGCCGCCGGTCGGCGGTGAGGTCGCCCGTCCGAAGCAGTTCCTTGCCGGCCAGGCGGTTGATGAGGGTTGACTTGCCGACCCCCGACGAGCCGAGGATGGCCACGGTGTGCCCGGGCTGGAGGTACTGCCGGACGATGTCCACGCCGCCTTCGGACATCGCGGTGGTGGCGTGCACCGGTGCGCCGGCCGATACCGCTTCCACCTCGCGCACCCGCGCCTCGACGTCGTCGCAGAGATCGGCCTTGGTGAGCAACACCACCGGCTGCGCGCCGCTCTTCCACCCGGTGACCAGGTACCGCTCGATGCGGCGAAGGTTGTAGTCGGCATCGAGCCCCATCGCCAGGAAGACCGTGTCGATGTTGGCCGCGACGACCTGTTCCTGCGTCAGCTCGCCCGGCATCTTCCGCGAGAAGCGGCTGAACCGGGGGAGGATGTGGAGGATCGAGCTGCGTACCTCGCCTGGGTTCACGCGCAGGGCCACCCAGTCGCCGACGGCCGGGTACTCGACCGGGGCCGACGCGCGGTACCGCAGGCGTCCCGCCGTGCGCGCCAGCCGCTCGCCGTGCTCGGTGAAGACGCGGTAGATGTGCTTGTGCTCGAGGGCGACGCGGCCCGGGATCACGTTTGGCCGCGCCAGCGGCTGGAAGGCCGACGCGAAGCGGTCGGACCAGCCCAGCTCGGCGAGGCTCCAGGTCCGGGTGCCGGTGGTCACCGCCTGGTCCCCCGCAACGGGTTCGGCCCGGTGCCGCTGAGCGTACGGGCGGCCAGCTCGCGCAAATCTTCGAGGTCGAGCCGCTCGCCGGCGTCGGGCACCTGGCCCGGCTCGATCAGCACGAGGTCGGGCAGCGCGGCGGCACGCTCCACGCTGGCGGGCGGCAGCTGGTGTCCCGCCAGGCGCAGCAGCCGTTCCAGCGAGTCGGCGGCGTGGCGGGCAGCGTCGAGCGCCTCGAGCCGGTCCACGATCCTGAGCGGCAGGCCGCCGTGGGTGACGGCCTGGCCGGGCGACAGGCGGCTGACGAGGTAGTCGGCGACGCGGCCGGGATCCAGGGCTTCGAGCACGCGGCGCGCGGCGGCCCGGGTCGTGCTGCTTCGATCCTCGAGTCCCGGCAGGATTGCCTCGAACGCCGCGGGTCCGAGCTGCGCCAGCGCCGCGACGGCCGCTTCGCGGGTCCCCGGATCCGGGTCGCCCAGCAGGCTCCCGAGGGCGGGAGCCGCGCCCTCGTCTCCAAGCCGTCCGAGCGCGGCCGCCGCGCCGGCGCGCGCGGCCGGGTTCTTGTCGGACAGCGCCACCTTCAGCATCTCGACGGTGGCGTTGCCGAAGACGCCGTCGCCGGCCGCGTCCTTGCCAATTTCGTCGAAGCGCCCGTGCAGCGCCGCGTGAAGCGTGCGCGGTCCCGGTTCCTCCGGCACCCAGCCGGCAGAGCGCAGCGCCTGCGCAGCCGCGAGGCGCAGCTCGCGATCGGGCCGGACGAGCGCGCCGACCAGCGCCTCGGTGGCCGATCCCCGGCCGATGCGGGCCAGCGCTCCGACGGCGGCCGTCTGCACGCCGCGGTCCGTGTCGGCAAGCGCTCGCTGAAGCGCCGGGACCGCCTCCTCCGCGGTGGTCTCCCCAAGCGCCTCGGCGGCGGCCCGCCGCGTTGCCGTGTCCTTGTGGAGCAGCGCGCTCGCGAGGTCCGCAACCGCGCCGGCGCCCGATACGCGGGCCAGCGCATGCGCCGCGAGCTGGCGAAGGGCCGAGCGGTCGTCACCGAGCGCACGGGCCAGCCCGCCGGCCGCCTGCTCGCCGCCGATGCCGGCGAGCGCCGCGACGGCGCACTCGCGCACCCGCGCGTGACGGTCGCCCGTGGCGGTGAGCAGGGCTGGCACCACGGCCTCGCCTGCCGAGGTCAGCGCGGCCACCACCGCGGCGCGCATCTCTGCGGCGTCCGATTCGGGACGCACCGCGTCCGCGCCTCGCGCCGCCGCGATCAGCGGATCGGCCACCGCCTCCCCGCCAATCGCGCCGAGGGCCTCGATGGCCGCGAGGCGCACGGCGGCCTCGGGGTCGGCGCCGAGCGGCGTGAGGTCGGCGATGTTCGACGGGCGCCGCGCGGCGCC